>JAGLWJ010000403.1 GCA_023133475.1 Phycisphaerae bacterium
ACGGACGACTTAATCGACAGCCCCTAAAGCGATGGGCCACCCGCGCAATCGGCACCGCAATCAGCTACTGCGGCGGGTGGAACCCGCCCTACTCATAGGTGCCGGCGGCGGCCTGCAAATCACTCCAGGCCTGACGAAGCCGGATACGCGCCAGGGCCAACTCCACCTCAGACCCCACGTAATCACGCTGAGCCTCGTTGAGACGGACCAGCGAGGCTTTACCCGAAGCGTACTCCAGCCGGACAATGCGGCGGCTTTCCAGGGCGGACTCCACGTTAAGGCGCTGGAGCTTCGCCTGCTCCTGACCATTGACCAGATTGACAATCGCCGTGCGCACGTCCGCGCCGACCTCCAACCGCTTACGCTCCAACGCAGCAGCAGCCTCCCACCATTCCGCCTGAGCCCGCCGCACCTGCGAGGTGCGAAACCCTCCGGTGAACAACTGCCATCGCAACTCGATGCCAATGGCCGCGGATTGGTCATCGGAGGAATAGCTCACATTCGAGGCCTTCTCAAATCCATATGAACTGCTCAGTGAGAGTTCGGGGCTGAACTGACCACGGGCCAACCTGATGTTCTCCCGCCGCGCCTCCAGTGTGTGATGTGCCTGAGCCAGGTCCGGGCGAAACCGGACCGCATACTCGAGCCAGTCGTCAACTTCCGGTGGAGTCAGCTCGGCTTCGGTTTCCTGCTCCAGCAGGCTAAGCTCGATGTCCTCGGCAAGCCGTGCCCCGGGCAACCCCAGCAACTCAGCCAACAGCACTCGCCCGGTGTCCCGCAGACCCTTCGCTGCCACCAGGTCCGCCTGGGCTGCCCGCACCCGCACCTCGAAATGCAATACGTCAGCCTGCGTAATCTTACGCACCTCGAACCGCTTCTGAGCCTGGATAAGCTGTTCGCGGCTGAACTGCTCGTCCGCCATGGCGATGCGCACCTGCTCCCGCCCGAGTTGGGCCTGATAGTATGCCGCGTCAACCGCCTGCACCAGCAGACGCTCCACATCCCCCACCGCCATCACCGATGCCCTGTAGTTGCACTTGGCGCTCATCAGCCGAGACTCACGCACGAAACCGTCAAACAACGTCCACGTCGTCGACAGAATCGAGGTGTGATCGCTGAACGAGTTGCTATTGTTGGCAGACAAACTCTGTTGCCCAAACAGGGGGATCTGAATCAGCTTCAGGATGTCCAAAACCGTCGGGTTCTCCGGCAAATCCTGGACAGCCGGCGTGGACCCGTGGGTGGTCGGGAACCGCGACCGCGTCGCCGGGGTGAGCAGCGTCCGGGTCGAGTTGTGGGCGAATGCCACTTGGGGAAAGTAGAACGAGCGGGCTTCGGCGATGCGTGACAAAGCCGCCTCCAGCCGTGCCCGGGCACCGTGAATGTCCGGGTTGACCTTCAACGCCACCTCACGAGCCTGATCCAGCGTGAGCAACCCCGGTTCGAGCAAGGCATCCGCCGACGTGGTGCTAACCGGCTGACCCGGGCGGATCATGCGGGCTCGGTCTTCCTCGGGCAGTTTGGACAGTGCTTCGGTCTGGCGACGGATGATCGACTCGATCGAATGGTGGGGTGCTTCGCAACCAGCCATAATCAGCACTAATACAAAACAATGATGTTGCTTGTGCACGCCAGGCTCCATCCTTCCGCCTCGGATAATCCACTGCGGTTGTCATACTAACTCCGGCGGCACTTGAAAACCATGGAAATGATATTTTCAGAGAAGGGATGAAGTCAGGAAGGCGGGTGGAACCCGCCCTACGCCCTCGCATGTTCGATGAGCATTTCGATGGTGGTTCGCCAATTGTCGATGATCGGATCGAACTCGTACTGGAGCACATCTGAAATCAACACGAAGTCCCGAGCTTGCAACGCTTCGCGGATTTGCCCGAATTGATCCCGTACATTGTTCAGAGTTTCGGCGAACGCCTCCCCCTCGATGGTTATGTCGGCTGGGCCTAACTTCAGCAGCCCCATGGCATCACGAATACCCTCATGGACTTTCTGCCACGCCCGGCAGCACTCACCCAACATCTCGGCCCCTTTGTCGCCTTCGCCTTTGGTGAAGAGGTCGATGGTTTCGGAGCGCTTTGCGTCGGAGGCATCCAGCAGGCTCATGCAATCGGTAAGCGCATCGCAGACCACCTGCCGCGGTTCGCCGGTGGTGAAATCGTACCGCTCAAACGAATCCACCGCCTTTTCCAACACTTGTGTGTAATCGCTCGCGGTGATATCCCTGCCGTCGGCGTGGATTTCCATCACCAACCGATTGGTCCCGCAAAGACTGCCGCGGACCTCTTCCAGGAGTTCCCAGACGGTATTTGCAGGGGAGAGGGCGGTCTCGAAGCCCTTCTCATCCAAATAAACACGCACGACAGCCTCCTCTCCCGACCGCACGGAGCAGTCGAGCTGTTTGGTTCCAATGCTATCACACTACGTATTATCGGTGCCGGGGGGAGCAAAGTTCAGGCGTATCATCTTTGAGCCGCTCCCTGCCGGGTGGCCCATGGCTTTAGCCGTGGGGGACACGAATTGAAACACTGAGGTTGCTATGGGACCCGGCGGTGCTCGGATGAACCATTCGTGTCCCCCACCGCTAAAGCGATGGGCCACCCACCTGATGATCCCTATCCCCGCGGGCGATCGCGGCACGGAAAATTTGACAGGGACTGGCGATCCTGATAGTTGCCTTGCCCGTGTGTTGAATCATCGTGCCCTATACCGAAGGATAACACAGCATTACAGCAGTATGATACAAGCCGCCGATAATGCTTTGGAGATGAGCGACACGAGAATCGGAGCATCCGCCAAGAAGGAAACGCGAAAGTGCCCAAAAAAGCGCAATCTATTGCACCGTCGTTGGTTATAGTCGAGTCACCTGCCAAGGCCAAGACCATCAACAAATATCTGGGCAGCGGTTTTGTAGTCAAGGCCTGTGTGGGGCATATCCGCGATTTGCCCGACAAGGAACTGGGCGTCGACATCGAAAACAACTTTGCCCCAACCTACCACACCAGCCCGGATAAACGAAAAATCATCAAATCCCTGTCAACGGCGGCTTCCGCAGCAGACACCGTCTATCTGGCTACCGACCGTGACCGCGAGGGTGAAGCGATTGCCTGGCATCTGGTCGAGGCTCTGAAGCTGGACCCTGCACGCACCCGGCGGGTGGTCTTCAATGAGATCACCAAGTCTGCCATCCAGAATGCCTTCGCACATCCGCATGATCTGGACATGAATCGTGTAAATGCCCAGCAGGCCCGCCGGGTCCTCGACCGTATCACCGGTTACCAGCTCAGCCCCCTGCTGTGGAACAAAATCGCCAAAGGGCTGTCAGCCGGCAGAGTTCAGTCGGTTACCGTGCGCCTGATTGTCGAGCGGGAGCAGGAAATCCGCGCCTTCGTCCCGGAGGAGTCCTGGATCATCCGGGGCATCTTCGCCACCGAGCTTGCCAAAACGGAGACGCTTGCCGAGGAGTGGGAGGCGTTCCTCGAAACCAGCCCCAACGCCGACGCGGGGCGGACTCAGAAGGAGCGGACGGTCTGGCTTAGTGCCCGAGCCTGCCTCCAGACCGAGCTGGTCAAGTGGCGCGGGGAACGCTTCCGGGCCAAAACGGCAGACCAGGCCCGTGAGGTGGCTGAGGCTTTGGGGTTCGTGTGCGAGGAGGTCGAAGAGCGTATTTGGGAGGAATATGCCGACAAGGGGATCAAAACCGTTGATCTCAATGGCATGACCGTGTTTTCCAAGGCGCCGAAGTTCTGTGTGTCGGACATCTCGACCAGGCGGACAAGCACCCGCCCTTCGGCTCCGTTCACCACCGCCACGTTGCAGCAGGCGGCATCTTCGGTGTTGAGGCTCGGCGTTGCTCGAACCATGCGGGTTGCCCAGGCTCTTTACCAGGGTGTCGGCATCGAGGGTGAAGATGGCCCTGTGGCATTGATCACCTACATGCGCACCGACTCGACGAACCTGAGCAAGGAGGCGGTTGCCGGCGCTCGCGAGTTTATAGATAAGGAATATGGCCCCAAGTATTTGCCGGGCAAGCCGAATGTTTACGGCAAAGAGAGCAAGCGGACCCAGGAGGCCCACGAAGCCATCCGACCGACCGATGTGACCCGCCGCCCCGAGGGCCTCAAGGGCAAACTGTCTCCGGAGCAGTACAAGCTATATGATCTTATCTGGCGGCGGTTTGTGACTTGCCAGATGTCGCCGGCGGAGTGGGACAGCACCACGCTGCTGATTTCCGCCGACACCGCCGCGGGTGAAGCGGTTTTCAAGACCAGCGGGCGCCGACTGGTATTCGATGGTTTTCTGCGAGTCAGTGCAGCCAAGGCCAGCGACGACCTGGTGCTTCCGGAACTGCATAAGAAGCAGGAAGTCGGGGCGATGCAGGTTGATCCGCAGCAACAGTTCACCTCGCCGACACCGCGCTATACCGAAGCCTCGCTGGTGCAGGCGATGAAGGGTGATGGGATAGGCCGACCGAGCACCTACGCCTCAATCATTCAGAATATTCAGGACCGCGGTTACGTCGAGCAGATCGACCGCCGCCTCTATGCGACCGATAAGGGCATCATCGTCACCGAGAAACTCGTCAAGCATTTCCCGAAAATCCTGGATGTGAAGTTCACCTCGCACATGGAGGAGGAACTCGACAAGATCGAGGAAGCCAGTCTCGAATGGACCGATGTGCTTCGTGAGTTCTACAAACCGTTCAAGGAATCGCTGGATCGGGCGTTTGCCCAGATGGAGCCGGCCCGCTCGGAACCGAGCGAGTTCACCTGCCCGGACTGCGAGCGGGAGATGGTCTACCGGTGGGCGAAAACCGGGCGATTCCTCTCCTGCACGGGGTATCCCGAGTGCAAGGGCAGCTACAACGTCGATCGCAACGGTCAGCCGATCATCCCCACCAAGGTGAATGTCAAGTGTGAGGTTTGCGGTCGGGAGATGATTCTGCGCCAGTCGCGTCACGGCCCGTTTCTGGGGTGCGGCGGCTATCCCGAGTGCAACAACACCATTCCTTGCGACAAGAGCGGCAATCCGTTGGAGTTGGTCAGCGAGCAGAAGCTGGAGCGTCCCTGCGACGAGTGCGGGGAGGGCACCATGAGGGTGAAGCGATCCGGCCCACGGTCCTTTATGGGCTGCGATCGCTATCCCACCTGTAAGCATACTTCCCCGCTGCCGGAGGGTGTACGGGTCGAAAAGAAGGTTGAACCCGTTCGTGAGGCTGGTTTGACTTGCGAGCTGTGCGGTAGCCCCATGCACATCAAGAAGGGGCGGCGTGGCGAGTTCATCGCCTGTAGTGGGTTCCCCGGTTGTCGAAACACCTTCCCGGTGGACAAGCTGGACGAACTACGGAAAGTGGCGGCAGCCGGCGGGTCGACGCTCGAAGCCATGGGCAAGGACGCCACGAAGAAGAAATCATCGCCCAGGCGTGTGGCGAAAAAGAAGGTTGCCAAACGCATCATCCCCAAGACCCCCGACGGCAAAGTGGATATCGAAGCACTAGGCCCGCCACCGGACGGGTTCGCCTGGACCCGCACAGGTAAACCGGTGGTCGAGATGCTCCCCGAAGATACCCTGCACTGCCCCGAGTGCGGCAGTGAGATGCTGATGAAACGAGGCAGATTTGGGCCTTTCTTTAGTTGCACCGGATTCCCTCAGTGCCGTTGCACGGTAAACCTGCGTGGGCAAGCCAAAAAGCAGGCTGAAGAGGAAATGCCCGCCCCCAAGAAACCCAAACCAATCCCCACCGAGATCGAATGCGAAGAATGTGGCGCGAAGATGCTGATCCGCGCCGGGCGTTCGGGTCAATTCCTCGGTTGCGGCAATTTCCCCAAGTGCAAAGCCACCAAACCGTTACCGGAGGGCATGGTCATTCCCGCCGAGGGGAATTGAGAATGGGGAATGGAGAATTGAGAATGGAGAATGTGGACGCTCACAACGGCGCCGGGGTATTGAGCGGCGACAAGTCCACAGCGTTTAGCGGCGACCCGAAGGGGAGCGTGTAGAGAGGAGCGTGTAAAAGGGGAGCGTGTAAATAGGGAGCGTGAAAAACTGAGAAAACGGCGTATCATCGTTGTATAGTGGGTTTCACCCGCTGTTGTGGCATCGCGTGGCGGGTGGAATCCGCCCTACAACCATTCTCCATTCTCCATTCTTCATTCTTCATTCTTCATTCTTTCAGATGCGATTGCCCTGCGGGTGGAACCCGCCACACCATGCCATGAAGGCGGGTGGAACCCGCCCTACAACTGCGGATTGTTCTTGTGCGGAAAAGTTAACAAGTCTTGTTAACTAATGCATGTTTTTCAACTTCCTCGGGTTTGGCTTGACACCGCGACTGGTTGTCCCGATAGTTAGCCCGTGCCGGCGGGGGGCTATAGGGCCTGAGGGCCAAGTTGTGGCACTATGGTATGCGAGATGAAACCAACCATGAACAACATCTATATCGGTGTCGATGTGGGGGCAGTTGGCGTTAAGGCAGCATTGCTTGTTCCCCACGAGCAGGTGCAACCTATCCTCGGGCGCAACGGCGACAAGTTGAAGTTGCGTGTCATTCAGTCCCCGATGTCAAACGGCTCGGCGGTGCTGGTTTCCGGGTATCGGCGGACGCGAGGGCGACCGCTGGAGTCGGTGCAAAAGGTGCTCGGCGAGGTGCTCGCATACGTGGAAGCCGACCAGGTGGCTGGGCTGGTGCTGACCGGCTCGGGCAGCCCGTTGGTGAGCGAAGCGCTGGGCGTGCCGCGCTGCAATGAATTCCAGGCCATCGCACGAGCAATGGACCTGCTGCACCCGCAAGTGCGCACGGTGTTCGAGATCGGCGGCGAAACCAGCAAATATCTGCGACTCGAACCCGATCCGGGCAGCGGTGTGTTGGGCATCCTCGATTACAGCACCAACGGTGACTGCGCTGCGGGCACCGGGGCGTTTCTGGATCAGCAGGCTTCGCGGTTGCAATATGCGGTGGAGAAGATCGGCGAGATCGTGGAATCCGCCCCGCGGGCGGCACAGATCGCAGGCCGATGCAGTGTGTTCGCCAAAAGCGACATGATCCACGCTCAGCAAAAGGGATTCACCCCGCCGGAGGTGTTGCACGGCTTGTGTAACGCCGTGGCGACCAATTTCAAATCGGCGGTGGTGAAGGGGCATACACCGGTCAGCCCTATTGCACTGGTCGGTGGTGTGTCCGCCAATTCGGCTGTGGTGCGGGCGTTGCGGGAAACTTTTGAACTCGAAGATGGTTCTTTGTTGGTTCCCGAGGCGGCGGAATCCATCGGGGCGGTGGGCGCAGCCGTCATTGCCGGCGAAATTACCGCCCAACAGCAAAAGGCTGTTAAAGAGGCGTTGAAACAGCTCGGCGCACGGCGTGAGGCTGCCGACCAGGCGTTTCCCACCTCGCCACCGCTGACCCTCGACCGGGTCACCCTGTTGCACGACCGGGTCAAGCCATATGAGTTTCCGGCTGACGGCTCGGTGCTCGATGCCTACCTCGGGTTCGACATCGGCTCGGTGGGGACCAAGCTGGTGGTCATCGACGAGCGTGGTGATGTCGTCGATTTCATCTTCACACGCACCGAGGGGCGCCCCATCGAGGTGGTCTCTCGCTGCCTGCGCGAGTTGGAGGAGTCGGTCGGGTCGCGCGTGCGGATTTGCGGGGTCGGCAGCACCGGAAGCGGGCGAGAGCTGATCGGCGAGCTGGTCGGAGCCGACAGCATCAACGACGAAATCACCGCCCACAAGACCGGAGCCACCTTCATCGGTGACCGCCTGCTCGGCAAACGCCCGGACACCATCTTCGAGATCGGCGGGCAGGATAGCAAGTACATCAGCCTCCAAAGCGAAGGCGACGGTTCGGGCGACACCATCGTGGTGGACTTCACCATGAACGAAGCCTGTGCCGCCGGGACCGGTAGCTTTCTTGAGGAGCGGGCTGAGGAGTTGGGCGTCTCGATCAAGGGCGAATTCGCCGAGCAGGCGATGAGTTCCCGGGCTCCGATCAAACTCGGCGAGCGCTGCACGGTGTTCATGGAGCGGGATGTCAATACATACATGCAGCGTGGAGCCCGACGCGAAGACGTCATCGCCGGGTTGGCGTATTCGATCGCATACAACTACATCAACCGCGTGGTGCGTGGGCGGCTCATCGGCGATTGCATCTTTTTCCAGGGCGGAACAGCCTACAACAATGCCGTCGCGGCAGCCTTTAGCGCCGTTACCGGCAAGGAGATCATCGTCCCACCGCACAACGCGGTGCTGGGAGCCATCGGAGTTGCTCTGTTGGCTAAGGAGAAGATCACCGCCACGGGACTGGAAACCCGCTTCCGCGGGTATGACATGAGCAAGGTGGACTACACCCTTCGTGAGTTCACCTGTAAGGGGTGTGGGAATCACTGCTCGATTCAGGAGTTCAAGGTCGAAGGCGAGAAGACCTTCTGGGGCGACAAGTGTTCGGACCGTTTCCGCAAACAGACCAAGACCGGGCGCAAGCCGATCATCCCCGACCTGGTGGGGTTGAGGCACGAACTGCTGCACGCCGATGATGACGGTGACCCCGAGGGGGCGACGGTGAGCATCGGGGTGCCGTTGGCTATGTATACCTGGGATTTGCTGCCGTTGTGGCGGCGGTTCTTCCGCGATTGCGGGTTTAAGGTGGTCGTCTCCGAGGAGACCAATCGCCGGACGGTGCGGCAAGGGCTGGACTCTGTTGTGGCGGAACCGTGCTTCCCCATTATTGTGGCCCACGGGCATGTGGCGGAGCTGGTCGACAAAGGCGTGGACTACATCTGGATACCGAACATCCTGTCGGCAGAGACCAAGTTCCTGGACAACGAGAGCCATGTGTGCCCCTGGGGTCAGACGCTTCCGTTTGTGATTCGCCAGGCTCCGGCCTTTCGCGCGTGGGGGGAGCGGATACTATGCCCGCTGCTCCATTTGCGCCATGGCCCAAGCCAACTGCGTGAGCCGCTGGTGGAGACCGCAGCTACTCTGGGCGTTAAGCGTGATCGGGCGGAGCAAGCGTTTGCAGCCGGGTTGGCGGCGTTGCAGCGGTTCCGCTCGGATTACCTGCTGGCGGGGCAGGAGGCACTTAACATACTTAAGAAAACCGGCGAGACCGGGATCGTGATGGTCGGTCGGCCTTACAATATCTACGACGCCGGTGTCAGCCTGTCGGTAGCCAGGAAGCTGGGCGACCTGTACGGTGTCAACGTGCTGCCGATCGACGCTCTGCCGCTGGCTGACATCGATGTTCGCGACGTGAACGACAACATGTACTGGGAGTATGGGCGGCGGATTCTGGCGTCAGCCAAGATCGTCGGCGAGCACCCCAACCTGCACATGATCTACATCACCAACTTCAAGTGTGGGCCTGACTCGTTCGTGAAGGGTTTTGTCCGGCCGACTTCGGGCAAGCCGTTTTTGATCCTCCAGTTCGACGGGCATTCCAACGACGCGGGCATGATGACTCGCTGCGAAGCCTATCTCGATAGCAAAGGAATCTTGCGATGGTGGCGATCCGGCAAGAAAAGAGCAACAGTCCAAGCCTCAAAGGCAGAACCCTGTACATCCCCCAGATGGCCTATGCCGGTGCCCGGTTGATGGCAGCGGCGTTTCGGTCGATCGGGATCGACGCGCTCCCCGCGCCGGACTCCGATGCCGAGACGCTCGAACTGGGCGGGTTGCACGCCAGCGGTGAAGAGTGTCTGCCGCACAAGATCACCCTGGGTGATTTTCTGAAGGTCTGCCGCTCGCCGGGGTTCGATGCGAGCAAGACCGCGTTCTTTATGCCGACAGCCCATGGCCCCTGCCGTTTCGGGCAGTACGGCCCATACCTTAAGCTGGTGCTGGAGGAGTTAGGCTATGGGGATGTGCCGGTGGTTTCCCCATCGGCGGAGAACAGCTACGACGGGGTTGGCGACCATGGCGGCGAGTTGATGCGGACCGCCTGGATGGGCTTGGTGGCTGGTGATATTGCTCTCAAGCTGCTGCTCAAGACCCGCCCTTACGAAACGACTGCGGGCGATGCCGACACGGCTTTTCATGCCTCTCTCGACGATTTGCAGGCTGTGGCTGAGAAGCCCGGGCTGACGTCCAAGCAGCGTCTGGCGGTGCTGGTGGCTGGTGTGGAGCGGATGCGCGACCGCTTTCGGGCTGTGTCAGCCAAGTACGTCAAAGACCGCCCGCTGATCGGGCTGGTGGGCGAGATTTTCTGCCGCCTGAACAACTTCAGCAACGACGAGGTAGCTCGCAGGATCGAAAAGTACGGCGGCGAGTGTTGGATATCCGACATCGGCGAGTGGGTCTGGTACACCAACTGGGGCCAGGAGATCGAAATCCGCCGCGAAAAAGGACGGCTGAACGCCGACTTCCTGAAGCTCAAGATCAAAACCCACAAGCAACACCAGTATGAGCAGAAGCTACTCGCCCCGCTGGCTGACGACTTCCGCGGCTACGAAGAACCGCACGACATCCGCGAGGTGCTCCGCAATTCCGAGCCATACCTGCCGCCCGCCGGCAGCCTCGGCGAAATGGTGCTTAACGTCGGCAAAGCCATCTATCTATACGAAAAGGGAGCGGACGGCATCATCGACATCAGCCCGTTCACGTGCATGAATGGGATCATCTGCGAAGCGGTTTATCCAGCCGTCAGCCAGGCCCACGACGACCTGCCGATCCGCATCTGCTACTTCGACGGGGTGAACACCAACATCGACCGCGACCTGGAGATTTTCCTGGACTTGGCCCGGGCCTACCAGCGGAGAAAGAAGCATCCGCGAGTCTACCCGAAGCATTTCGAGTAGGCATGGGCAACGGGTGGCACAGACAAGGCCCGTGGCGTCCACGGAGCTTCCAGCGCCCAGCACGGGCAAGGACCGCCAGGTAGTGTCATCGCATGATGAACGTCTTCTGAGGGCGGTCCTTGCCCGTGCCACCCAACTACTTGCCCAGGCCACCCACCCTACAGGAAGCGGAGAGATTGCCCCGAGAGCATTTCCACGTGTTCCTGGCTGCCGTAGAATGGTTTTGTGATGGGATCCCAACTGCAACTTGCCCTGTTGGTGGTTCTGCTGGTTTGCTCGGCGATGGTGTCAGGTTCCGAGACGGCGCTTTTCGCCCTCTCGCGGCAGAACTTGCGGGCGTTCGAGCGGTCCTCGAACCGCTTCAAACGCAGTGCCGCCATGCTCATGCGCCGACCCCGGACGGTCTTGATAACCGTGCTGATCGCCAATACCACCGTCAACATCTGCTTCTTCGCGGTGAGCGTCATTTTTTTCAGGCACCTCAGTCGCGTGCACCCGCTGGCGGCTGTGGTGGGCAGCTTGTTGGCCCCTTTTGTGCTTATCCTGTTCAGCGAGGTGCTTCCCAAAGCGGCGGCGTTGGCCCATAGCCAGAACCTCGCCCCCTATACCGCACCGCTGATCAAGGGGCTGGCGATTGCTCTGACGCCGTTACGCATCGCCCTCGAACACCTGGTGGTCTCGCCGTTGACGCGAATGATTATCCCGGGTCGAGCCGAAAAACCTCATGTAACCACCGCCGAACTGAAAACGCTGGTCGAGATGTCCGCACGGCAAGGTGTCATCAATGTTCGAGAGAATGAGATTCTCCAACAGATTGTTGCGTTTCCGGAAACTTCCGTCCGCTCTGTAATGGTTCCACGGATGAACATCGCCGCAGTGCCCATCACCGCTGATCGCGAGGCTGTTCGTCGGCGCATCCGTGAGTCGGGCAAGAAAAGGATACCCGTCTTCGGGCGAGATATGGACGACATCCTGGGGCTGATCCATGCGGTGGATTTACATCTCAATCACAAGTGCCCGCTGTGTGAGCTACTAAAGCCGGCCCACTTCGTCCCGGAACAAGCCAACCTGTTGCAGTTGGTGCGGGAGTTTCGCCGCAGCGGGACCCAATTGGCCATCGTGGTCGACGAATATGGTGGAACGGCCGGTCTGGTCTCGCTGGAAGACGTCATGGAGCAGATCGTGGGCGATATCGCCGACGCCGACGAAGAGACACCCCAACCGACCGTCGAAACCATCGACGAAAACACCTACCGCCTCTCCGGCGATATTTCCGTCAGTTCCCTGGCGGACTATTTCGGGGTGCGGCCGGGGGCTGAGCGAGTGGAAACCTTAGGTGGATTCATGCTGTCGCGGATCGGGCGCCTGCCCAAACCAGGTGACTTCGTGCGGGTTTCCAACCTGAAGCTCACCGTCGAGCGAGTCGCAGCCCGACGGGTCGAATACGTGCTCGCCGAACTTGCCGATCCCGATGCCGCCCCAGATGACGGGGAGATACAACCGTGACCTTGCTCATCATCCTGATCGTATTTCTGGTCGCAGTGTTTCTCTCGGGGGTGTTCTCGGGGAGTGAGACGGGGTTGTATTGCCTGAGGCGCGTGCGACTGAAGGTCAAGGCGGAACAGGGTGATCGGCAGGCCCGACGCCTGGAGCAAGTTCTGCGGGAGAGCCAGTCCGCCCTGTCGCTTATGCTGGTGGGCACCAACTTGATGAACTACCTTGCCACCGCCTGCTTCGCGCTGCTGCTGTCCACCCAGTTCGACTTCAGCCCCCACCAGTCGGAGTTCTACACCACGCTGATCGTCGCCTTTGTGATCTTCGTTTTCGGGGAGGTGGTTCCGAAGAACCTGTTCCAGCGTCATCCGGATCGGCTGATGGGGGCGGTTAGCCTGATTCTGCGTGTTACGCACGTGGTTTTGTGCCCTGCTGTGTGGGTATTGACGCACCTGACCACGCGGTTCACCGCCATGTTCGGCGACCAGGCGAAGATGCAAACGGCACTTGACCCACGCAAACAGATGGCCCAACTGCTTCGTGAAGGGATGCCGTCATCGGTTGACGATGAGACCCACCACGAGATGGTCGATCGCACCTTGATGCTGGCGGAGATGTCTGTCCACGCGGTCATGACACCGCGTAACCGGGTGGTGTCCATCGCCGCCGATGCCAGGCGTGAGCGGCTACTGAGCGTAGCCAGAAGCCATACCTATTCGCTCATCCCCGTCTTCGGGCGCCACCCCCGACGGATTGAAGGGATTATCGAGATTCGCAGGCTGCTGGATGATGATTCCTGGAAGACGGTGGGGCAGCGCATGGGTGCGGTGCCCCGCTTAAGCCCGCACGATTCGGTGGCGTCAGCCTTGCTCCGACTGCAAAAGGAGCGAGCCAGGATGGCGGTGGTGGTGGACCGCGGAGGGTACTTGCTGGGCATCGTGACTCTCAAGGACCTGCTTGAGGAATTGGTGGGAGAACTGGCGGCATGGTAAGATGCCGCGATGGGTGCCCCGTAAAGTTAAGGTAACCGTTCACGGCCATTTCATGTGAGGTTGACAAGAATCGCCATTCTTGGTACATTCTCCATAGCTTGACAGTTACCCTTCGTGGACCGCAAGGCTCTTTGGGCATGGCCGGGAAGGTGCGGGTGTGACACCCTGTTTGCCCGTTGATGGGAAGGCTGCGATATCGTACCGCCTGCCTATGGTGTATGCAGTTTCCACAGCGGAAAACCAGTTGTTTTGCGAAGGTAAATATTCAGTAAACCCGTATGCGGAATAGCGTGGGTTTCGCGGGGGCAGGCTTGCGCTAGGCCCGGCATTTATGCCGGGTATTGGAGTGGTTGCCTTTGCCCCTCG
>JAGLWJ010000404.1 GCA_023133475.1 Phycisphaerae bacterium
CCGCGTGCGGCAGGCCGCTGAGCCGAACGAGCAGATCAAAAAACTGGCTGAGACGGTGGTGGAGGACGAAGCCGACCCCACCGAGCGCATCCGCAAAATCGCCAGGAAGCTGCACGATTCGTTCAAGTTCTTGAACTCGCCCAAGACGTTTCGCTCGCTCGAATGCAGGCCGGCAGGCGAGGTGCTCGAGGCTAACTACGGCAACCCGTTGGAGTCGGCGGCGCTATGTGCAGCTCTTCTGCGGGCGCTGGACTTTGACGTATCCGTGGAGGTGTCTGTGGTTGCCCTCGCCTGGGAAGGCAAGGTGCCGACCAACTCAGCCTTCGACGGCGTGGTGGTGGTGGCGAATCTTCCCGACGGCCCTGTCCACGTTCATCCGCAGCATGGCGTGTTCCGCAACCCGGGAAGCCTGGGAAAGCATTGGTTACTGAGCCTCAACGAGTCCGGGACGTTGCGATCCACATACGTCCACGCCCGCGGCGAAAAGGAGCCCAGCCGGATCAACATCACCGGAAAGGTGACCATCGACTCCGAAGGCAATGCCGCCGGCGATTTGCACATCCGCCTTACCGGAGCCTTCTACGACCCGGCGCAACTGGAGACCGCCGATCAGCAGAAAAAGCTGGTCGGGAACATGCTCGGTCGGGTGCTCGACGGTTTTGAAGTGAGCAAGCATTCGATTGCAATGCTCTCCGACGAAGTTCTGCGTGCCACCGTCACCGTAGCCTCGAAAGATACTCTCAAGAGCTACGGCAAGGGGCATCTGCTGACCCTGGGCAGTGGGCCGGCGTTGTTGAACGAATTCCCTTTGCCGCTCAAGCGATCCTATCGCAAGACGGCGGTTCATCTTCCCGGACAAGCCCGTGAGAGTGTCGCCCTGACCATCGAACTTCCCGAGGAGTGGTCTGCCATGATTGCCCCAACCGCGCTTGCGCCGGTCACGGGGAGTTGGGGGACGGTATCTCAGCAGGTGGAAACCGACGGTGGGGAAGTCCGGTTCCGCCGCACCGTCGAAATCACCGCCGACACCATCCCCCCTGACGATTTCGCCGCCTTGCGCGAGGCGATCAACCACCTGCGCACGACCGGGAGCTTACATCTGGTTTGCGGCAAATCAGTACCGCAACCATAAGGATTTACGCTCCCCTTCGGGTCGCCGCTAAACGCTACGGATTGTCGCCGCTAACCCGCATTTTTCACACCGCAGAGAGCGCGGAGATCGCAGAGTATTTCCTAGAAAGAAGTTACAGCTAAATTAGGGCGTATCGGGTTTTGACAGTGTGTTTGTTGTCTGTTCAACGCTAATTGCGGTAACTCTCTACCTCTCAACTCTCTGCGGTCTCTGCGTGCTCCGCGGTGAATATTCGGATTAAACACTGCGGGCTTGTCGCCGCTAAACACGTCGGCGTGGTTGTGATCTGGTTTGAAGCGGATAAACTTCCTCTATCGGTTCGGCACTAATGGCGGGTTGTGGATGAGGTGATCTATGGCACGGGTGATCGTCACTTACGGTCGAGGTTGGAATTCGTTGGCCATTGTGCGGAGCCTCGGGCAGCGGGGGATTGAGGTTTTCTGCGGTGAAGAGTCCCCATTCGCACCGTGTTTTTTCTCCAAATACTGCCGGGGGCATTTTCAATACCCTTCGCCAAGCGGCGAGCCGGAGGCATTTGTCGACTTCATGGCGGAAAAGGTTAAGGAACTCGCCCCGGACGACAACGAACCATACGTGCTTATGCCGGTGCACAAGGAGACCTTTGTTCTGGCTGAACATCGTGAACGGTTCGAGCCAACCGTCAAGCTGCCGGTCACCACTATCGAGAACATCCGTCTGACCGACGACAAGGGTCGGTTGGCTACGCTTGCTCAGGAGCGTGGGCTTCGTATCCCCCGCACCTGGCAGTTTAACGAGATAGGCGAGTTGTACCGTCAGGTGCCGGAGTTGCCGATGCCCGTGTTCGTGAAGGTGCGCAAGGCGGCGGCGGGGGTGGGGCTCAGGAAGGTGGAGACGCCCGAGGAGTTGGTGGCCACCTTTCGCGAGTTCGTCGAGGGTTTTGGGCTCACGGCGGCTGAGTACCCGCTGGTGCAGGAGTTCGTGGCTGGCGACGACTACTGCGTGACCGCGCTGTTCGATCAGGGCCGGCGTGTGGCGAGCATGACTTACCGCAACATCCGCGCGTTTCCACGGGGCACCGGGGCGGGTGCGTTGCGCGAGACCGTGCACCATTCCGAGGCTGAAGAGGCTGCTGTCAAGCTGTTGGCACCGCTGCGGTGGCACGGTATCGCCCAGGTGGACTTTCGCATCCCCGAAGGCGGCCCACCCTACCTCATCGAAGTCAACCCGCGGTTTTTCGGCGGGCTTCCGCAGTCCATCGCCGCCAACGTGGACTACCCCTATTTGCTCTACCAGGTGGCCATTGGCGAGCCGATCGGCGAGCAACCGGAAATCGACTACGAAAAACGCACCGAAACGCCGATCATCGGGTTGCTGGCTACACTGGAGGAGATCGCCCACGACGAGGAGAAGCTGGCTGAACTGAGCACGCTGGCGGAGGAGTTCAAGCGTATTCCTGCCGCGGATGAAAAGCGACGACAGTTCCAACGCTTCCTGGATCAGCTAAAAGCCGTCGCCCACCCCGGCAACGTCAAGGACTATCTCCGCCGGATGTTCGAGAAGCACACGGATGCGATTAGCGATGTCTTCCACGGGGACGACCCGCTACCGGCACTTGGCGTCTTGTACCCCATTGCCTTGATGCTCAAGCACGGCAAGCTGTCCACGGCGGTATTGGTGTCTGAGCAGGAGCTGCCTGGTGCGCAGAAGAAGAGGCGTTTGCGTGATTACCTGCGCCCGCGTTGGTCCACCCTGTTGCTGACCGGGGTGCTGTTCGTGCTTTCGGTGGCCATCGACTCAGTCGGCCCCGCCCGCCACTACGTGGGCTGGCTGTTGGGTTGGGCTCGCCACGCTGCTGGGGAGACCGCCGGTTTCACGTTCGCCTTCCACCACATCCTGAACTTTGTTTACCTTTACATTCTGTCCGCCGTCATTCTGTGGTTGTGGGGTCGGCGGAGGTGACTTGCCGGGCGGCCCGGTAAGCGTCGGCCTGTCGAACCAGGACCCGGAAAAGAGCCCGGGCGGACTCGTCGTTCAAGGTGAACTCCGGATGCCATTGAATGCCGATCACAAAGGTGCGATCCGGCCGCTCGATACCTTCGATGACCCCGTCGTCGGCGGTGGCGCAAACGCGCAAACCGGCACCGACGTCGCCAACAGCCTGCCCGTGGAAACTATTGACCCGGTGCACTCCCGCACCGATTGCATTAGCCAGATACGTGCCGGCTGCCGCAGTGATCTCGTGGGCGGCCCAGCTATTCACCATATCGATCCCATGGTGTTCAGACAGCTCCTTGTCCGCGCGCAAGTTGCGAATGGTCCCTTGATGGGCGACGTTGAGAATCTGAATCCCTCGACAGATGCCCAGGATCGGCATGTTTCTCTCCAATGCACCGTGGATGAGCCGGATTTCAAATTCATCGCGTCGGCGATTGGTGCTTGCGGTACTGCCGGGATCGCCGCCGTACAAGGCGGGGTCCACGTCATCGCCCCCTCCCAGCAGCAGGGCGTCGATCTCATCGAGCATGGCACTGATCGCAGGCCCGGGCACGGATGGATCATCAATTGGCGTAAGCACTACCGCCCTGCCGCCCGCGCGGGCGAGGGCTGCTTCGTAAGCCGGCCCACGGACCACCCCCACGAAGTTCGAGGTCATCGATACCCCAATCCGCGGAGCGCCTTTCGGCGGGGTGGGGCACCACATGCGGTAAACCACAACTAAAAGCACCACCACGCCGAGCAAAACCGCAAACGTGGCTGGAATGAATCGCCGGCGTTTTGGGATCGTACGAGTTTGCGGAATCTGTGACTGGTCGGTATCCATTCCCGGGCTCCTTGAATATACCCCATGCTGTCATACCACCTTCGGCGGCGCCTGGGAACCATGAAAATCGTATCTTCACGGTCGTAGGGCGGGTTCCACCCGCCGCCGCCGAGAAGGCGGGTAGAACCCGCCCTGCGTTGCGCAGGCAAATAAAACATATGCTTGATTAGCAATAATGTTTATGCCTACTCATAACATGTGTATTGCAGATGCGGGTGGTTGAATGTATACCCGTCATGCTCACCAAAACATAACGCAAGTCCTTAATTTGTAGGGAATTATGAATTTTCGGGGTTGACCGAATTCGTCGGAGTGTAGATACTGAGCATGGTTGGTGAAGCCCCGGCAGAGGGCGAAGCGTTTACTGACACGAGTTTGTCGCTTGAACTTGTTGCGGCTTTATCGGGCCGGGTTGTTTTTTCAGGATAATACAGGAACTTTTTCATAGGAGGTACGGATGTTAGTCACACGTAGAGAATTTCTGAAAACCTCCGCGTTCACCGCGGGGGTGGCCATCACCGGCATGGGCTTCGCCCTGGGGCCGGTGGAGGCCCATGCGGAACAGCTCCGCAAGAATATCGAGGGGGCCACCCGTACCACAACCATATGCCCATATTGCGGCGTAGGGTGTGGTTTCGTGGTGCACGCCTCCGGTGGTAAGGTGATCAATATCGAAGGCGATGCCGATCACCCGATCAACGAAGGAACCGCATGCTCCAAAGGCTCGGCGCTCTACCAGATGGCTGGCGGAAACAACGTGAACCGCCTGACCAAGGTGCGCTACCGGGCTGCCGGGGCTACGGAATGGGAAGAAAAGAGTTGGGAGTGGGTCATCGGGCAAATCGCGGCGAAAATCAAAGCCACCCGCGACGAGACCTTCACCGAAACCAACGAAGCCGGAAAAACGGTCAACCGCACGTTGGGAATCGGGTCGCTGGGCAGTGCCGCGATGGACAACGAAGAGTGCTGGTTGTACCAGAAGTTCCTCCGTGCCCTGGGCCTGGTGTATGTCGAACACCAGGCGAGGAACTGACACTCTGCCACCGTCGCCAGTTTGGCGACTTCGTTCGGCAGGGGGGCTATGACCAACCACTGGATCGACATCGGCAATAGCGACGTCATCCTTATCATGGGGTCCAACGCAGCCGAGAACCATCCCATCTCCATGCGATGGGTGAACAAGGCTCGGGAGGACAACGGGGCCAAGCTCATCCATGTGGACCCGCGTTTCACCCGTACTTCCGCGGTGGCGGACATCTACGCCCCGCTGCGTAGCGGGAGCGACATCGCCTTTTTGGGCGGGATGCTCAAGTACATCCTCGACAACGATCTCATCCACGACGAGTACGTCAAGAACTACACCAACGCAGCCTTCCTGGTCAACGAGGACTACGAGTTCGACACCACCACCGGCCTGTTCAACGGGTACGACGCCGACAGCGGGGCATACGACAAGACCGCCTGGGCATTCCAGACCGACGAAGACGGTGTGATCCTCAAGGACGAGACGCTGCAAAACGAGCGTTGCGTGTATCAGCTTCTCAAGGCCCACTACTCGCGGTATGACACTGCCACGGTGTCCGGCATTACCGGCACGCCCGAGGCCAAGCTGACCGAGGTGTACCAGGCTTACGTGGACGCTTGTTATCAGCCCGGCAAGTCGGGCACGATCATGTACGCCATGGGCTGGACCCAGCACACCGTCGGTGCTCAGAACATCCGGACGATGGCGATGGCCCAGTTGCTGCTGGGGAACATTGGCGTGGCGGGTGGCGGGGTCAACGCCCTGCGTGGAGAGGCCAACGTGCAGGGCTCGACGGACCACTGCCTGCTGTACCACATCCTGCCCGGTTATCTCAAGACCCCCGAGGACGCCCAGACCACGCTCGAGGAGTACAAGACGAAGTGGACGCCGACCACCAACGAACCGCGTAGCGCCAACTGGTGGCAGCACACCCCCAAGTACATGGTCAGCTTCCTCAAGAGCATGTACGGCGAGGCTGCCATGACCGACAACGACTTCGGCTACGATTGGCTGCCCAAGCGCGACAGCGGAGCCAACTACGCCTGGCAAGTCATGTTTGACGTGATGTATAAGCAGGAGGAAGGGAAAGAGATCAAAGGCTTCTTTGCCTGGGGTCAGAACCCCGCCGGCAGCAGCGCCAACACCAACAAGGTCCGCCAGGCGTTGGGCAAGCTCGACTGGCTGGTCTGCGTGAACATCTACGGGACCGAGACGTCGGAGTTCTGGCGTGGGCCTGGGATGGACCCAGCCTCGATCAACACCGAGGTGTTCGAGTTGCCTTGTGCCGCCTCGATCGAGAAGGAAGGCAGCATCTCGAACTCCGGCCGGTGGGCTCAGTGGCGCTATGCGGCGATCGATCCGCCGGGCGATGCCAAACCCGACGCCGAAATTATGGACGAACTGCTCACTGCCATTAAGGCACTGTACAGTGCAGGCGGTGTCTTCCCCGACCCGATCCTGAACGTCAAGTGGGATTACTTCGGCCAGACGGAGAAGGCGGCTGTTCTGTTGGCTAAGGAGATCAACGGCTATCACCTGGTGGACAGCGATAACGGCACCGCCGGCAGTTTGGTCACCAACTTCACCAAGCTGGCTGATGACGGGACCACCTCCTCGGGCAACTGGCTGTACTGCCAGTCGTACAACGAGGACGGGAACAACATGGCCCGGAGGAAGGCCGGCGGGACGGACAGCATCGGCTTGAACCCCGAATGGGCCTGGTGCTGGCCTATCAACCGGCGGATCATCTACAACCGTGCCAGCGTGGATATGCAAGGGAATCCGTACGACACAGCCCATCCGGTGATTGCGTGGAACGGCGAAGGCTGGGACGGCGACGTGCCCGACGGCGGATGGGCGCCGATGAAGAATGCCGACGGCACCGACAACCCCGACTCGAAGCTGCCGTTCATCATGCGTTCGCACGGTGTAAGCCAGGTCTTCGGCCCCATGGCCGACGGGCCTATCCCCGAGCACTACGAGCCGCTCGAATCGCCGCTGGCCACCAACCCGATGGGGCATGCCCAGCGGCTCAATCCGGCGGTTTACGTGCCTCCGGCGGACGAGGCGAGCCCGGTGGCCACCCCGGGCGGGTCGGAGTACCCGATCATCTGCTCGACCTACCGGGTGACCGAGCACTGGCAGAGCGGGGTGATGACCCGCTGGGTGCCGTGGCTCAACGAGCTTCAGCCGGAGATGTTCGTGGAGATGTCCGAGGAGTTGGCGACCCAGAAGGGCATCGCCAACGGAGATCGCGTGCTGGTGAAGGGCATCCGCCAACCCGGCGGTGTGAAAGCGGTGGCCATCGTCACCAAGCGGTTCAAGCCCTTTACCATTCAGGGTAACACGGTTCACCAGGTGGGCATCCCCTGGTGTTACGGCTGGGCGGCCCCCACACTGGACAACACCCGAGTGAGCAACGCCAACCTGCTCACCCCCAACGTGGGCGACCCGAACACCCGGATTCCCGAGAGCAAGGCCTTTATGGTCGATATTGTAAAGGAGGCGTAAACCATGGCAGAGAACGGTAAATCATTTTTGATTGACACGACCAAGTGCACGGCTTGCCGGGCCTGCCAGGTGGCCTGCAAGCAATGGAACGAACTGGCGGCGGAGGACCCCGTCCCCACCAACCGCGGAACCTATGAGAACCCGCCGGACCTGTCAGCCAACACCTGGGTGCTGGTGCGTTTCAAGGAGACGGGGCTATCCGACGGCACGGTGGCGTGGAATTTCCTGCGGAATTCCTGCCACCACTGCATTGACGCTCCGTGCAAGCAGATGGCTGACAACAGCGATTCGATCACTATCGACGCCCAGACCGGTGCGGTCCTCTTCGGCGAGGGCACCAAGAACGAGTCCTTCGAGAAGATTCGCAAGGCCTGCCCGTTCAACATTCCGCGCCAGGGCTCCGACGGTCAGTTGTACAAGTGCACGATGTGCGTGGATCGCGTGCACAACGGTGATCTGCCGGCGTGTGTGAAGGTGTGCCCCGTGGGGGCGCTCCAGTTCGGCGACCGGCAGGACATGCTGGATGCGGCGGCCGACCGGCTCGATGCGATTCGGTCGGACTACCCGGATGCGGCGGTTCTGGACCGTAAGGAAGTTCGCCTGTTGCTGCTGCTGGGCGACCGGCAGAGCATGTACGCTACGGCGGCTGAGAGTTAATGGAGTAGTGTTTATGAGCGGTTCCCCTTCGCCGGAGAAGTCGCAAGAGGCAGCCCTAAAAGCCTTGGAGCGACGTGCCGATGCCATCGTCAAGGCTCGCTCCGCCTACAAGGAGATGGTCGATTTTTACCTGACGGTGTTCCGCCGGCAGATCGAATGGCGCGACCGGTTGGCGGCCCGTCCAGCCCCGGTGGATCGCGAGCAGGTTCGCACCTGTTTGAGCGCGGGAGAGCCGCTTATCGAGCGCTACGATCCGGGTCTGGAATCGGATTCGCTTTTGGCTCTCTGGGCGGAGATGAAAGAGGTCTTTCGCCGCGGCAATGCCGTGCTGTGCAAGGCTGTTGAGAAGATCGAGGAGGTGGAGCGGAGCGGCGATTTTTCGCCGGCTTCGTGGTTGATGGAGCAGCGTCCGGAGCGCGGGTGTCTGGTTCGTGAGGTCGCCGAGCGGATCGGCGTGGAGGAGCCCATGCTGGCATCGCTGGCGCGAGCGGTCACCTTTCCGCACTGGCGGTTGGTGGCGGCGAGTTGGTTGCCGTCCTCCGGTCGTCTGCACGAGTGGAAGCGATTTTGCTGCCCGACGTGTGGAGATACTCCAGCTTTGGTTGAGCTTTGCACCGCACCAGGCGAAGATGGGAACATCAGCCCCGCGCCGCAGCGTTTCATGCACTGTGCTTTTTGCGGCTCGCGGTGGAAGGTTGAGGACATGAAATGCCCAGCCTGTGCTTCGACCAAATCGGGCGATGCGAAGTACTACTTCACGTCCGAAGAGCCGGAACTGCGCATCGACTTCTGCAAGAGCTGCAACCACTACGTCAAGGTGATCGATTCCGGAAAGATTTCCGGCGAGGTCCACGTGGGGCTCGAGCTGCTCACCACCGCCCACCTCGATGCCATCGCCCAGGAGAAGAACTTGACCCCTTTGGAAACATGTGCGTGAGCACTGGTTTTGTTTGGAGATACACGTGATGAAGAAAATACATCCTACCAGCATGTTGGCGTTAGCCTGCGTGTTGGGTGTCGGCGTGATGCTCAGCGGATTGGCCTGCGGCGTTCTTTGGCCTTGGCCCGGGCAGGAATGCCTCACCGATGCCGATTGCCCCGACGGCTACACCTGTCAGAACGGCGTATGCGTGGAGACCCCTGCACCCGAGTGCACCACCGACGCCGACTGCCCCGACGGCTACACCT
>JAGLWJ010000405.1 GCA_023133475.1 Phycisphaerae bacterium
ACTCCATACTTTATAACGGCTGAGCATTGTGGTGTGACTTCGAGCAACGCCTCGACCGTGGTGGTTTACTGGAACTACGAAACCTCCGTCTGTGATGGAACTCCAGATGGTTCACTGAACGACTTCCAGAGCGGGTCTTACTTCCGGGCCACTTACGACCCCTCTGATTTCACCCTTGTAGAGCTCGATGAGATGCCCGCTTCGGACTGGAACGTCGGCTATGCGGGGTGGGATCGCACCGGCGATGACGCGAGCATGGCGGTGGCCATCCACCACCCCGGCGTTGACGAGAAGCGCATCAGCTTCGAGTATCAAGCGACCTCGACCACCACCTACCTCGGTGACACCTCGCCGGGCGACGGCACCCATGTGCGGGTCGACGACTGGGACCTGGGCACGACTGAAGGCGGATCGTCAGGATCGCCGCTGTTCGATCAGAACCACCGCGTCATCGGGCAGTTGCACGGCGGATACGCCGCCTGCGGAAACGACGAACCGGACTGGTACGGCAAGTTCTCGATTTCGTGGAGCGGTGGTGGAACCTCCTCCTCTCGCTTGAGTGATTGGCTGGATTCGAGCGGGACCGGGGCGTGGGACGTGGACACCATCTCGGGTTTCGGGATGGACGTTTCGCCCGGTGCTGACGTGGAGCATCTCGGCCCGATGGGCGGGCCTTTCACCAATCCATCGGTGGTTTACACGCTTAGCAATCATTCGGCTGACAGCATCAACTACGAGGTGCGTCTTGGCGCCGGCACAGCCCCGCTGCTGATCGACGGCGGCACCAGCCTGCTCACTGGCACCTTGCCGGCTAACGGCGGGCAAACCACTGTGACCGTTACCCTTGACGCCCCCGAGTCACTAAACGCCGGGGTATACACTCGCGAGGTGATCTTCGACGATGTGACCAACGACCGCGAGCAAACTCGCCTACACACCATCGACGTCGGCCAGATACTCATCAGCGTGGCTCCGGAACAGGGCCTGGAAACCGGTGGCCCCACCGGAGGACCATTCAACGGCTCGATCAATTACACGGTGACCAGCGAACGCCCCAGCCCGGTGAACGTCCGGGTGTCCGCCAATCAATCCTGGATATCGCTCAACGGCGTGGCGGGGCCACTAATGCTCAATCTTAACGGCCTGGGCGATTCCGACGATGTGCTGGTGGGCATCTCCAGCACCGCCGAGTCGCTAAGCCCGGGCATCTACAACGCCACGGTAAGCTTCACCAATCTCTCCAGCGGCCAGGGTGACACCACGCGAAACATTACGCTCGAGGTTGGCCGGGTGGTCTTCGTTGCCGGTGACGTTCCGCAATCGATCACCGACCACAACACCACCACCAGCACCATCAATGTGCCGGACAACTTCTGCATCGGCGACGTGGATGTGGACATCAACATAACCCATACCTGGATCGGCGACTTGACCGTCGAGTTGGAATCGCCGAGCGGCACGGTTGTCCGTTTGCACGACGGCACCGGCGGTTCCGACGAAGACATCGTAACGACATACGACGATGACGGCGAAGGCACCGCACCCGACGGCCCTGGGACCCTTGCCGACTTCGATTACACCGCCACCGCCGGGGCATGGACGCTGACGGTGACCGACGGCTTCGGCGGCGACACTGGCACGCTCAACAGTTGGTCTTTGAGCATTGCGGTGCTTGGTGTGACCTGCCCGCCCCATGCCTTCGACGGCTCGGTGAGTGTCCTCCAGTATGTAACCTCCGACATCACCCTGACCGCCGACTCGCTGGCGGGCAATCCCTTGGACTACATCATCGAGTCCTTGCCGAGTCATGGGATTCTGAGCGACCCGGACGGCGGCACTATCACCTCAGCCCCATACACGCTGCTCAATCACGGTGACGTGACCCGCTTCACGCCGGACCCGATCGGATACGCAGGCAATGACAGCTTCACTTTTTCCGTTTACGACGGGCAGGCCTCCAACATCGCCACCATCTCGGTGACGGTCGGCGGGCCGCAGTTGGCTTACGAATGGCTCCTGGACACCAGCCCCGGTTGGACAACCCAGGGCGACTGGGCATTTGGCGTTCCCGGTGGGGCCAGTGGTGATCCGTCGAGCGGGCATACCGGCAACAACGTGTACGGGTATAACCTGGGCGGCGACTATGACGACGGTCTGGATCCGCCCGAGTATCTGACCAGTCTTCCCATCGACTGCTCGGGGCTCAGTGACGTCGAGGTGAAGTTCTGGCGTTGGCTCGGTGTCGAGCAAGCCGACTACGACCATGCCCGCTTCCAGGCCAGCAACAACGGCTCGAGTTGGACCACCATCTGGGAGAACCCCGCGGGTTATGACAACAGCATGAACGAAACGAGTTGGTCACAGCACGCCTACGACATCTCGGCGATCGCCGACGACCAGCCGACGGTCTATCTGCGGTGGAGCATGGGCAATACCGATAGTACGGTGACCTACCACGGCTGGAACATTGACGACATCGAGATATGGGCTGTCGGTGCCGGGCAGGAAACCTGCGACGATGGGATTCTCAATCAGGATGAGGTTCTGATCGATTGCGGCGGCTCCTGTCCTCCGTGCGATTGTCTGAACGACCCCGACTGCGACGACGGCGCCTTCTGCACCGGCATAGAGACTTGCGATGCCTACGGTGAATGTCGGGCCGGCGACGCGCCTTGCGGATTGGATGAGTGGTGCGATGAAGGCAGCGATTCCTGCATCACCTACGGCAGCGGTGACCTGGATAGCGACGGGGATGTTGATCTGGACGATTTTGCAGCGTTCCAGATTTGCTTTGGTCAGTGGGCATCTGGCGGTTGCGAAGCCGCCAACATGAGCGGGGACGGAATGATCGACCTGAGCGACTATACCGAGTTCACCAGCGTGCTGGACGGGCCGGCATAATCACGGCAGGCGGCAGGCAACAAGGCAACAAGCGGCATGGGGTGCGTCCCGGGCGCACCCCGTGCCGCTTAAACTTTGGGCTTTTAAGCGCCGTAGGGCGGGTTCCACCCGCCGCAGCCAATGTAGGGCGGGTTCCACCCGCCGCAGTCAACGTAGGGCGGATTCCACCCGCCGCACCATGACAAGAAGGCGGGTGGAAGGCGGGTAGAACCCGCCCTACAGTTCTACACGCCAGCCCTTGCCGAAAATGGGAAGTTCTTTTTGTGTCGGTCCTTATGTTGCCACAGGGGCTGGCGAGCCCCCCTTTTTTCGTGACGCTTCGCGCGGTAGTGGTGAAAACGCGGTATACTCCTGTCGATACACCATTGGTTGCAGTCGTACCCTATTATGGTATAGAAGCACCAACCGGCATCTTGCACACAAGAGGGCGAATCATGCATCCCGGATGGATCGGAGGCATTATTGGTGGCGTGATCGGGGTTCTTGGCGGAGCCGTCGGCACATACTACAGTGTCAAGAATACCAAGGGCCCGAAAGAACGCGCGTTTATGGTTAAATGCGCGATCTACGGTTGGATGGGCATTGTTGTCTTTCTTGTGCTGTTGATCGTGTTGCCCAATCCATATCGCTGGCTGCTATGGGCTCCGTACGGGATATTGCTGTCTTTGGCCATCCGCAAGGGCAACGCAGTCCAACAGCGCATCCGCAAGGAAGAGTCCGCCTCGGATTCGATGCGATAACCCAGCTCCGAACAGCAAGTAGGGCGGGTTCTACCCGCCGGTCAGTCCAAAGTCCAAAGTCCAAAGTCCAAGACCCAAAGTCGGTGACGGATGTAAGGCGGGTTCTACCCGCTACGACGTGCGGAAGGCGGGTAAAACCCGCCCTACTTCGGGTTGCGTTTTCAGCCAGGATTGATAGCCTGTCGCCCAATGCCCCGCCGGGTTTGGGCTGATGCGTGGCCTGACGGAGGGGGATAGTAGGAGTCGGTTGGCGGAGACAGACTGGTATGGCACAGTATAAGATCGCATGGCTGCCCGGCGACGGCGTCGGGAAGGACGTAATGGAAGCGGCGCGGATCGTGCTCGACGCACTCAAGTTCGATGCGGAATACCTCCCCGGCGACATCGGCTGGGAGTTCTGGTGCAGCGAGGGCGACGCTCTGCCCCAGCGCACGCTCGACGTGCTCAAGCAGACTAACTGCGCCCTGTTCGGGGCGATCACCTCCAAGCCGAAGGAGGAGGCTGACGAGGAACTCGACCCATCGCTGCGCGGCAAGGGATATGTCTACTTCTCGCCGATTGTGAAGCTGCGGCAGGTGTTGAACCTGCACACCAACCTGCGGCCGTGCAAGGCCTATCCGGGCAATCCGCTCAATTATCGCGAGGGGATCGACCTGGTCATCTTCCGCGAGAACACCGAGGGCATGTACGGCGGGGTCGAATTCCACCCGCTCCCGCAGAAGGTGTACGACGCCCTTTGCGAACATCCCAAGATGAAGAGGTTCGAGTCTGCCGGCTTGGATAACATCGCCGTGTCCACGCGGATCATGACCCGTCAGGGGTGCCGCAGCATCGTGACCCAGGCGTTCGAGTATGCCAAGAAGCACGGGCGCAAGACGGTGACTGTCTGCGACAAGCCCAACGTGCTGCGCGAGACCGGTGGGCTGATGATTCGCACCGCCCGTCAGGTGGCCAAGGGCTATCCCGGCATCGAGCTGTGGGAGACCAACATCGACGCTCAGTGCATGTGGTTGGTGAAGAGCCCGCTCAACTATGGCATCCTCGTTGCGGAGAACATGTTTGGTGACATCCTGTCCGACCTGGCGGCTGGGTTGGTCGGCGGTTTGGGGTTCGCCTGTGCAGCCAACATCGGCGACGACTACGCGGTCTTCGAGCCGACCCACGGCAGTGCCCCCAAGTACGACGGAATGTACAAGGTGAACCCGATGGCCATGCTGCTCACCTGCAAGCTGATGTTCGACTGGTTGGGCGAGCCGGACACCGCAGCCCGCCTCGAAAACGCCGTCGCCAAGGTGATCGAGGAGCACAAGGTCGGCACCTACGACGTGGGGTTGAGCAACACCACGCTGGAGGTGGCTGAGGAGGTGGCGAGGAAGTTGTGACGCAGGCAAAAGGCAAAAGGCAAGAGGCAAGAGGCAACGAGGCAACGAGGCAACAAGGCAACGAGGTGGGTGGCCCATCGCTTTAGCGGTGGGGGACGCGAATGATGGGGCACCCATGCTGATAGCTGATAGCTGTTTACATCCCGTTTTATTTTCAGAGTAGGATACGCCAATGTCCACGATTACGATGACGCTCAGCGAATGGGCGAGCAACCTGAAATACGAAGACCTCACCCCCAAAGCCGTCGACGCAGCCAAACGGTTCTTCTATGACTCGATCGGTTGTGCCCTGGGCGGATATCGCCAGGAAGACTGTGCCAAGATGCAGCGGTACATCGCCCTCATGAGCGGCGATCATCATTGCACCTGCATCGGCACCGGGCACAAAAACTCGGTGGTCAACGCCGCCCTGTTCAACGCCCTGGCCATCCGCGCCATGGATTATAATGACATCTACTGGAAGGCTGACCCGTGCCATCCGTCCGACATCATCCCGGCTGCCACCAGTGTGTGCGACTGGAAGCACCTTTCCGGCAAAGAGCTGATCGCCGGCATCATCATTGCTTACGAGATGGAGATGCGCTACTGTGAAGCCGGCGATCCGGGCATTCGTGAGAAAGGCTGGCATCACGCGACGCTGACCAGTTTTGTCTCGCCGATGGTGGCGGCGCGGATGCTGGGTTTGTCGGCTGAGCAGATGCAACATGCCGTTGGGATCAGCGCGTCGCACTGCTGCACGCTCGGGGCGGTGACCGCCGGCAAGCTGACCATGATGAAAAACACCGTGGACCCGATGGCCACCGCCGCAGGGGTCGAAGCGGCGATCCTCGCCGAGTTGGGCTACACAGGCCCCGAGCACGTGGTGGACGGGAAGGAAGGGCTGGTCCACTGTTATGGGCCTCAGTGGCACCTGAACAAGCTGACCGACGGGCTTGGCGGCGACGCCTACAAGATCACCGAGTGCGGCATGAAGTTCTACCCAATCGAAGCCCTGTCACATTCGCCAACCACCGCCACGCTCATGCTGGTCCGCGAGCACGACATCAAGCCGGACGACGTGGCTCAGATCAAGGTCGAGACCATCGCTCGGGCGGCGGACATCCTCTCCGACCCCACCAAGTATCGCCCGACCTCGAAGGAAACCGCCGACCATAGCCTGCCCTATTGCCTGGCGGTGGCGGTGGCTGATCGTGAGGTGACCCCCAAGCAGTTTAAGGCGGAGCGTATTACGGACCCGGCTTTGTATCCGCTGATGGATGCGATGACGGCGGTGGGCAACGACGAGTTCGAGTCGCTGTTCCCCGACACTCAGCCGTCACAGGTGACCATCACCACCAAAGATGGGAAAAGCCACACCCAGCGGGTGGACGTGCCCAAGGGCGACTACCGCGATCCGGGTTCGATGGACGACATCGAGGTGAAATTCAACGCCTTGGCCGGCGACAAATTCAGCAAGCAGCAACTCGTCGCCATGAAAGACGCGATCATGTCCCTGGAGCAGTGCACGGATGTGAGCGAGTTAATGGAGATGTTCGTCGGTTGACGTAGGGCGGGTTTCACCCGCCTTCTTCATGTCCAACGACTGACTCGAACCGATCAGTACCGCCCGATCAGTACCGCGACCGTAAGGGAGCAGCC
>JAGLWJ010000406.1 GCA_023133475.1 Phycisphaerae bacterium
CCGCTGCTCATGACGCTGAAGGTGGCCCCCGCGTCGATCGTCGTGTCCGCCGTCACCACCGTGCCGGAGCCCGTGACGTAGCCCGTCGCACCGTTGCTGAACGACAGACTCCCCAACTCCACGTCAGCCAAGCCGGAAACCTCCAGAGAACTCAACGCCCCGTCGAGCTGCGTGGAGCCCCCCGCATCGGTGACCGTCGCACCGCCCAGGAAGATCAACTTGCTGTTGGCTGCCGGGTTATCCACCGTCCGTAGCGTCCCGCTGTTCTGCATGACCGAGCCCGGGAAGTACAGGTTGGCCCCGTCCGCTTCCAGCAGGCCGGCGTTGACAATGTCACCACGCAACTGGAAGTACGTATTCGTCGTCTCGCCGTTGCGGAACGCCCGCACGACCCCGTCGACGTTGTTCACCAAGTCATTGTCGATGAAAGTGCTGTAGCCGCTTATGGTGGATCCTCCCTCGATCAGCCCGTTGTTCGTGATCGAGCCCGTACCATTGAATCCGGAATGATATGAGCCGCCCATCGTGACGGTGCCAATGCCTCCCATCCCATCGTTCTGGATGGTCACTGGACCGTTGAGCGTGACCCGGTTCGAGCTCGAGTACGTGCCGTAATCGGCTGTTAGCTGCCCGGTCGGCGCCACCGTCACCCCGGAATCAACCACCGCTGAGGACTGTATCACCAATTCCCCATCCACCTGCACCCCCGGCCCGGTGATCCGTGCGCTGTTTCTGGCCGTGAACACCGAACCATCACCGATGGTCATATCCGCTGTCAGCACCGAATTCGCATCGCTCACGAAACCGGTGGCTCCGTTCGTCAGCGAGAAGGTCCCCAGTTGGACATTGGACGCTCCCGATATCTCCAAGGTGTTCAGCGGCCCATCGACATCCACGATCCCCACCCCGCCCGCGTCGGTCACCCGCGAGGCACTGGCGAAAATCAGGCGGCTACCGTCGGCATGATCCACCGCCCGGATGGTCCCGCTGTTTTGCACGGTAGCGCCGCTGAAGTAAAGCCTGGCCCCATCCGCCTCCATCACCCCGTCGTTGGTAATATCGCCATACATCTGGAGGTAGGTGTTCGTGGCTCCGTTGTCGTTCTGCCTCGCTCGGATCACACCATCCGACGCGTTGACCACGTCATTGTAGAGGTACGTGGGAGTATTGTTGCTATTCGACGCGCCCTGGATCAGCCCGTGGTTGGTGATCAAACCGTTACCACTGACCGCGGCGGAGGAGACGAGCATCGACAGCGTGCCGCCGTTGTCAATGGTCATCGGAGCGTCGAAGCGCGCCGGGTAGCTCGGGCTTCCATAGGTGGAAGTCACCTCCCCCGTCGCACTGATGGTCACCGGAGCATCAACGGTCGCGTTGTAGACCTCCATGTCGCCGTCAACCTGCACGCCGGTCCCGCTCAAAAGAGCCCCGTTGCGGAGGTTGAGCATCGAGCCGTCTGCGATGCTCGTCTGGGCCGTCACCACGGTGTTGGCGTCGGTGATATAGGCCGTACCGCCATTGCTCAAGCTCAGCACCGATCCTCCGGCGTCCGTCACGGTCACCCCGCCTTGGATTCGGATCTCGTTGCCGTCGACCGCCTGAAGCGTGCCGCTGTTCACCACCGACGAGCCGGACATGAACCATAGGTTGCCGCCGTTTGCCTCCATCAGGCCGGCGTTGGTGATGTCGCCGTAGATCTGCAGCCGGCTGTTCGTGATCGCGGCGTTCTGCTCGGCTCGCACCACACCGTCTGATTCGTTGACCACGTCATTGTAAAGGTAGGTCTGGGGATAACTGCTGTGGTCCGAGGCGCCTCGGATCAGCCCGTGGTTGGTGATCAGGCCGTCACCGGTAACCGTAGTGTAGTATTTGTACATCGACAGCGTGCCGCCGTTCTCAATGGTCATCGGACCATTGAAGCGCGCCGGGTAGCCGGAACTTTGATAGGTGGAACTCACCTCCCCCGTCGCACCGATGGTCACCGGAGCACGAACGGTCGCGTTGTAGACTTCCATACTGCCGTCCACCTGCATGGCAGAGGAGTCCACGATGGTGTTGGCACCGCTGACCAGAGCAGTGCCGGTGTCCATGACGTGAATGGAGCCGCCCCCATTGGCGACCTTGGTTCCGTCGATGAACGTGAGCTTGCCACCGTTGAGGGCGCGCATGGTTCCGCTATTGGCCACCGTCGCCGTGGTCATGTACAGATTGCCGCCGTCGCCCTCCATCACACCGGCGTTGCGGACCTCGTCCGAGAGTCGGAAGTAGGTCCCGGTCGCGCCGCCGTTGCTGAACGCCCGGAGCACACCATCGGCGTTATTAACCACCTCGCTGTCCAGGTAGGTACTGTTGTTGTTCGAGGTTGCCCCTCCTTCGATCACACCGCTATTGGTGATCACCCCCGTCCCGTTGATGCGCGCGCTGTTGGCCACGATCGAGATCGTGCCGGCGCCGCCCATGCCATCGTTCAAAACGCTGACCGGCTTATTGAATGTTGCGATGCTCGAGTTCGCCGTGACTTGACCGGTGGGGTTAACGGTAAGCGGAGCATCCACCACCGCTGACGATTGAACAATCAGCTCTCCGCCCAGGGCAACACCGGCACCGGTTATCCGGCCCGAACTCTGCACGCTGAAGGTGGATCCCTCGTTGATCGTGGTGTCGGCCCTCACAACGGTGCTGGCGCCCGTGACATAACCCGTCCCCCCGTTGGTGAACGAGAGGGTCCCCAACTCGACGTCGGCCAAGCCGGAGACCTCCAAGCTGCTCTGCGATCCATCGATCTGCGTGGTGCCCCCGGAGTCGATCACCCGAGCGCTGCCCAAGAAGATCAGTTTGCTGTTTGCATCCACGTTGTTCACGGTCCGTAGCGTTCCGCTATTCAACATGTTGGTGCCGGTGGTGAAGTAGAGGTTAGCGCCGTCAGCCTCCATCACCCCGGCGTTGGTGATGTCGTCGGGCATCTCGAAACGCGTGTTCGATGTCGTGCCGTTGCGGAACGCCCGCACGATCCCGTCGGCGTTGTTCACCAGATCGTTGTCCAGATAGGTCGGCTGGCTGCTTGACGTCGCGCCACCTTCGATCAGACCGCTGTTGGTGATCAGACCCGCACCGTTGATCCGGGCGCTGTTGGCCACCAGCGAGATTCTGCCGTTGCCCCCCATCCCGTCGTTCGTAACGGTGACCGCCTCATTGAGCGTCGCGATGCTCGAATCGGCCAGAAGCTGACCGGTGGGATTGACCGTCACCGGGGCATCGATCCTTCCGGACGAGCGCACGACCAATTCACCGTCAACGGTGACCGGCGCGTCCACCACCGCCGACGACTGAACCAGCAACTGACCGTCAACCTGAGCGTGAGGGCCGCTCAAACGCCCGCTACTGGTTATCGTGAAAGCGGCACCCGGGTTGATGGTCGTGTCGGCGGTCACCACGGTGCTGGCATCGGTGACGGAACCCGTGCCCCCGTTCGTAAAGGTCAGTTGCCCCAACTCCACATCCGCCGCCCCGGAGACCTCCAGGCGGCCCTGCGATCCGTCGATCTGCGTGCTGCCCCCAGCGTTGGTCACCTTAGCGCTGCTCAAGAAGATCAGCTTGCTGTTCGCATCCACGTTATCCACCGTCCGCAGCGTTCCGCTATTCAGCATGTTGGTGCCGGTGCTGAAGTACAGGTGAGCGCCGTCCGCCTCCATCACCCCGGCGTTGGTGATGTCGTCGGGCATCTCGAAACGCGTGTTCGTTGTCGTGCCATTGCGGTACGCCCGCACGACCCCGTCGACGTTGTTCACCAGAGCGGCGTCCAGATAGGTCGGCTGGCTGTTTGACGTCGCTCCACCTTCGACGAGACCGCTGTTGGTGATCACGCCGGCACCGTTGATCCGGGCGCTGTTGGCCGACAGCGAAATCCTGCCATCGCCCCCCATTCCGTCGTTCAAAACGGTGACCGGCCCATTGAGCGTTACGGTGCTCGAATCCGCCAGAAGCTGACCGGTGGGGTTGACCGTCACCGAGTCATCCATCCTCGACGACGACCGCAAGACCAATACGCCGTCGACCGAAACCGGCGCGTCCACCACCGACGACGACTCAACCAGCAACTGACCGTCAACCTGAGCGTGAGTTCCGCTCAGGCGCCCGCTACCGGTTACGGTGAACGCAGTGCCCGGATTGATAGTCATATCGGCGGACAACACGCTGCCGACACCGGTGACGAAACCGGTGCCCCCGTTCGTGAAGGACAGTTGCCCCAAGTCCACGTCGGCCGCCGCGGAAATCTCCAACGTGCTCAGGGCACCGTCGATCTGCGTGCTTCCTCCCGCGTCAGTCACCCTGGCACCGTTCAGGAACATTAGCTTGCTGGCCACGGCGTTGTCCACCGTGCGCAGCAATCCGCTGTTCTGCACGTTGACTCCGGTGGTGAAATACAGGTTGGCCCCGTCCGCCTCCATCGTTCCGTTGTTGGTGATGTCGCCGGACAAGTACAAGTACGTATTCGTCGGCGTGCCGTTCTGGAATGCCCGAATAACGCCATCGGAATTGTTCACCACGTCAACGTCCAGATAGGTGCCGTTTCCGCTGGACGGCGCCCCACCTTCGATGACCCCATTGTTGGAAATCACGCCCGCCCCGTTGATCCGAGCGCCGTTGGCCACCAGCGAAATCCTGCCATCGCCCCCCATCCCGTCGTTCAGGACGGTGGTCAGGCCATTGAGCGTCCCGATACCCGAGTTCGCCGTAATCTGCCCCGTCGGATTAACCGTCACCGGAGCATCGATCACACTCGAGGACTGAAATAGTAGCTCTCCGGCAAGATCCACACCGGTCCCGTCAACCCGGCTGCTGCTGGCGACGGTGAACACGGTTCCCTCGGTAATGTTGAAGTTGCTGCTGGTGGACAGCACCGTGTTGGCGCCGCTTATATATCCGGTGGCGCCGTTGCTGAGGGTCAGCGCACCCAGGTCGACGTTGGCCCCCCCGGTAACCTCGAGTCTGCTCGAAAGCCCGTCAACCAGTGTGGTGCCGCCCTGATCGGTCACCGTCGCACTGTTCAGGAACATCAGCTTGCTTCCGTCGGCGTTGTCCAGGGCCTGAATTGTGCCGCTGTTTACAACATTGGCACCGGTGAAGTACAAATTGGCGCCATCCGCCTCCATCAGACCCACGTTGGTGATGTCACCGGACAACTGCAGATACGTATTCGTGGGCACGCCGTTCTGGTACGCCCGGATCACGCCGCCGGCGTTGTTGATGATGTCGACGTCCACGAAAGTGCTGTTGCCAGTCGACGGCGCTCCGCCCTCGATCACACCGCTGTTATCGATCACGCCGTTGCCATTGAACCGCCCGGAGTTCCCCGTGATCCTCAGGCTCGACCCGGACGCCACCGTCGCCGTCCCGCCGAAGCCCAGCGTCGCAGTGGTTATCTCCACGTCGCGGTCGCCGACCCACGAGAAGTCACCGGTCACCAGGTTGCCTGCGCCGGTGGCCGTGAAGGTGGCCGACGGATTCAGCGTCAGATTGCCGTCAAATGTTCCGGTCCGCAGTTTGACTTCACCGTCGATGGCCAGATTGGGGGCACCCAGCGTCCCACCGCTGACCAGATCAATGAGCGACCCGGCCGGAGACAGGCTCAAATCGGAGAGGGACAGGGAGGAATTGGCGCCGGTTACCGTCAGCGTCGTGCCCGCGGGAAGTGTGTTCAAGCCGCTTCCCGTAAGCACCGATCCACCGGACACCGTGAAGGCTCCCCCATCGGCGCTCCACCCCGAGATATCCAGAGCCGTCGGCGTCCCGTTCTTCCAGTAGTCATTGAACACTAAATCGCCGCCCGTACCGACCCAGTCTACGTTGATCTGAGACGCGGTGGAGTCAACATTGGTGAAACTGATGTCACCGCCATTGCGCATATCGAGCGACAGGACGCCGGACTCGGTGAGCATGGCGTTGCTGATATTGATCGCCCCCCCCTCAGCCACAAACGTCCCGCTGTCGTCATAAATGTCGCCCATCAGATTAAAAGTGGTTGTCCCGCCGGAGTCGGATCTGGATTTCAGCGTCCCGCCGGCATTGTGCATGATCCCGTCAAACGTAAGCGTGGCGATTCCCGTTCCCCGGTCCGTCACCGCCATCGTACTGGTTGCATCCAACGAAGTTCGCACCTGCGTCAGCGTTGTCGTGCCCGCGGTGACCGTCACGGAACTCGCGTTGGACAACACCAAGTCCCCGCCGAACATGTCTGTGCCGTTGGCGATTTCGATGCTCCCGTCATCGGCACGGACCATTCCCAGGTTCTGGATCGAGCCGTTGCTCGCCTCGAAGCGGATCGTGCCGGCGCCGGCGTCGATCACAGCACCTGGAAAGTTGGAGACAACCGTGCTGGCACCGCCGAAGGTGATCTGCCCGCCGCCACCGGTGGCGATCGAGTTAAAGTTCGTCACGCTCTGCATGAGGGTCAGTTCGGCGCCGCCCACACTCTTGATCACCCCCGTGTTGTCGTTCGTCAACAGCGACCCGGTGAAGACCGAACTGCCGCCGTTCGCCACCAGCACCTCGCCCGAGTTGATCCAGTTGTCGACGTTGACATCGAGATTGCCCGAACGCGCCCAGAGCTGGCCCTCATTGGTGAATTCGTCAACGTCCACCGTCAAGGTCCGCAAGGGGATGTCCGCGTCGATCTGACCCAGATTCACGAGTTCGCCCGGCCCTTGAATGCTTCCGGACCCGCCATGGATCCGATGGTCAACATCATTGGTCAGCGTGGTGCCAAGGGACAACTCAACGGAAGGCTGCTCGGTTACGGACAACGTCGCGGGCAGGAAGTAAAGCTCCCCGCTACCCGTAAAAGCCGCGTCGTCGAGGAAGTGCAGTCTGGCGTCCGAACCGCCGAAGGCGGCATCCCCCATCCAGATCGTCCCGCTGTTGTTGACGTTATTGTTCAACTCCAGCGTCCCCGATTCGACCCAGGCAAAACCGCTGTTGCTGAACGCTCCAAACAGGCCTGACGTGCCGGAGTGACTGACCGAGAAAAACCCGGTGTTGGTCAGACCCCCAGGCTGGGCCAGGGTCAGCGAAAAACCTTCGAGCAGCCGCAACGTGCCGGCGTTGGCCACCGTGTCCACGGCAACGGACAGATCCAACGACACGTCATCTGTCGACAAGCCGATGGTTACGTCGTAGGTTTGGCCGTTGTTGTTCGGAATGAGCCCCAGGTTCCAGGCGTTCGGATCACTCCAGATTCCCGTGCCGCCGTCCCAGGCAACGGGTGTGCCCGCTTGGGCTGCCCCCACCCACCCCGAGAAAAGCAGAACCATCGCGCCGATCCAGGCTCTGTAGCTCCACAACCGGATTCCTTCCCGACAGTCACCACACCCAGCCATCGTAAACCCTCCATCTGGTCATCCCAACCTCGGCGATGGATTATGCGGTCAAATCCACACTCTTCGTAATGCCACCACCTTAAAAGAAGGATGCGAGCCGCAACGACACGACAACTTCCGTTGCCGTCGCCCGGCCCCTCATCGCATCCACAACTACCACATCCTTACTACGTCCTTCTACGTCCTTGTCTGCCCAACACCAGCAGACCGCCCACAGCCAACAGCAACACCGCCGTCGGCTCGGGAATCGCGAGTCCGCCCAGAGGCAGGAACGCACCACCCAAAGAATAGTCTATCTGAGACATATTCCCGTTGAAATTCTGGTAGTACACGTTCAGTCCGTTAAGAATCAGTCTGGATTCGGCATCGGTGATTTCCAATGTCGAAACATACAGGGCATCGGCTACGCCACCGTCCAGCGGGTTATCGAACAAATCGACGAGTTGGACAAACTCGTCATCACCGGAGATCAGTAAGGTCCCCAACGCGAAGTTATCCGTAAGACCGCCCAGATTGGCGCCCAAGTCCTCACCGGCTACCTCGAACAACAGCGGATCAAGCGCGTTGCCCGAAGCGTCCAGGTCGAGGGTCAGGTCGAGCAGGTTGAACTCATTTCGCTGGGTGCTGCCGTTGTTGAAGTCATCGTCCAAACGTAGCGTTGCTCCCGTGGACGCATGGAGACGGCTGCTGGAGCCGCACGACAAGGTTCCATCTATGTCGACCGTGTTATCCGCGATGTCCAGAATCCCATCGGAGTTCAGCCCGCCCGCCAAAACAATGAGGCCGCTCCCGCTGGCGAACTCCATGGAGCCCGAGGCGCCATTGATCACCGGGCCGTCCGTGACGAAGGCTCCGCCGTTGATCGTGCGCAGCACGCCGGTGTTGTTCAGCAGCGCGTTGCCCGTGATCTTCAACTCGGCGCCGTTGGCTTCAACCATGCCGCTGTTATCGACCGTCCCGGCAAGCTCGAAGGTCGTGTTCAAGGCCCGCTCAGCACTGCCGGCCCGGACGATACCGCCCGCCTGATTGGTGATGTTGTTGTCCATGAAGACCGACCCACCGTCATCCGGCGCCGCTCCTTCGATCGTGCCGGCGTTGATGAACGTGCCCGTGCCCGTGATTCTGGTCGAGGTGTAGTCCAACAGCACGGAACCACCTGCGTTGACTTGCACGTTTTGATTGTACGTGGACTGGGCATCCGTTCGGGAGGTAAGCGAACCGGTAGCCCCCACCAGCATCGGAGCATTGACCTCAACCTGCCGGCCATCGAACCAGCCGTTCACTGTAATCTCCGCTCCATTGATATACGAACCGTCAAAAGCGCTCAGGCTGCCGGTTTCCTCGATGAGCAGTGAGTTGCCGACCGTGAGTGTCGAACCACCACTGCCGCCGTCAAGCTCGACGAAACCTCCGTTACTGACGGTAAGTGAACCCACGTTGGCGTCCCCACCGGTTCTGAGATGAAGCTTGGCGTTAGTCCCCTCCAGACCCACCGGGCCACTGTTCAGCACCGCGTCGCCCTGAACGGTTAACAGCGAATCCATCCCGATGGAGAAGGGAGCCGTCACGCTCAACTGCGAACCCGCATCGCTCACCATAACGTCACCACGGTCGAGAAGGTCGAGGGACCCGAAACCGGCCTGGGCCCCGGACCAGATCGCCAGGAGACTGCCGTCGCCGTCAACCACCATGTCACCCGGGCCTGCGAATGTTGCCCCTTCCTGAATCTCCACCTGACCGCCGTTGATCGCGGTGACCAACCCGGTGCTGGACCCCGATACGCCACGAAGCAACAACCGGGCGGCATCCGCCTGGAGAGTCCCTTCGTTGGTGATGTCACCCCACATATCCAGCCGCGTGTTCGTGGCCGGCCCATTCGGAACCACTCTGACCAGACCGCCCTCCTGATTCACCAGATCGTTGTGCAACGCGGCAACCTCATCGTTGCCGGTCAGCGTTCCTTCGATTGTACCTGCGTTGTAGAAGGTGCCGCTCCCGCTGATCGAGGCGTTCGGTGCGTTGAACTGCACCAGTCCGCCGGACGCCACCGTCACGTCCTGATTGTAGTTCGAAGGGTCGGACGTACTCCTCGCATAGATCACGCCCGTCGGGCCGACCGTTATCGGCGTGTTAGCGGTCATCATATAGCCCTCGAGGGTTCCATCGAGGGTCAGCCCGGGACCATTCAACTCCGCGTAATGGTTCATGTACAGATAACCGCCCTCTTCGACGCTGGACGGATTGTTGAAGTTCACTCGCGGTCCCGTGCTGGCTCTCAGGTCGAGCCGGCCACCATCAGCAACCGTGAACGAATCCGCGTTCAGGGTGGAGTTGTTCTGCACCCATACCTGGGAATTGGCGCCGATGCCCAAGGGGCTCCGCACCGTCAGGGTCGCCTCGTTGACGGTTACGTCACCGCCGTCGGTTAACGTCAGCGAGTCGAGATCAACGACGGAAGACGAATACACCTGCAATTCGCTGCCATTGCCGTCGATTTCGGCTCCACCGCCGAGATTGGTCACCACGGCACTGCTTTGGAACGTCAGGTAAGAGCTGTTTTCCGCCCGGAACGTGCCGCTGTTACTCACGTGGACCCCGGGGATGAGCATGTTCGCACCGTCCGCCCGCATTAAGCCCGCGTTGGTCAAGTCCGGGTGGGTCAACTGGAACGTCGTACCAGTGGCACCGTTGATCGTCGTGGCCAGAACCTCGCCGGTGTTGTACAACTCCTTGCTCATCGTGACCGTGTTGCCGGTGGTAAAGGCGCCGGCCTCGAGCAACCCATGATTGGTGAACAGACCCGATCCGGACAAAGCCGTCGTATCGCTGTTGAGGCGAACGGTGCCCCCGACGGCGCTGTCCAGGGTCCCATCCACCATCAGGCCGGTGCCGGAGTTGGTCACTTCGATCAGCCCGCCGGCGTGGTTGTCAACGTTCCCTCGGATGGTGGTGGTCCCGGTCGTGGCTTGGATCAGTCCACCTCCGTTGACGGTGGTGTTCGCGATCACCGCCCCGCTCTGACCGGCGAGCAGGCCGCCGGAAGCAACGGTGATTCCGCCGGACTCGAGAGTGGCTCCGCTCACCACACTACCCACGCTACGGTCCCCGATGGTAAAGGGGGAAACGACGCTGAGGACGCTACTGCTTCCGTTCACCGTTACGTCGCCGCCGTCAGTCAGCGTCAACGAGTCGAGACCGACCACTGATGATGAATACACCCGCAACTCGCTGGCGTCCCCATCGACCTCCCCCACCCCTCCGAGATTGGTCACTTGGGCACTGTTGGAGAACGTGAAGCGGGAATCGTGCTCGGCCCGGAACGTGCCGCTATGGTCCACCCGGGCTCCGGGGATGAGGATGTGCGCGCCGCTCGCCCGCATTAACCCCTCGTTGGTCAGGTCCGGGTTGGTCAACTGGAACGTCGTATTCGTGGCACCATTGATCGCGGTGGCCAGAACCTCGCCGGTGTTGTACAGCTCCTTGCTCATCGTAACCGTGCTGTTGTTGCTGAAGGCGCCGGCCTCGAGCAGACCGGCGTTGGTGAACAGCCCCGCCCCGGATAAGGCCGTCGTATTACTGTTCAGGCGGACCGTGCCACCGAGGGCATTATCCAATGCCCCCTTGACTATCATGCTGGTGCCGGAGTTGGTCACGTGGAACAAGCCGTCAGCATTATTATTGACGTGCCCCTGGATCGTGGTGGCCCCGCTGGTGGCTTCGATAAGCCCGTCGGCTTCGACATCCACGTCCGAGATTACCATCCCGCCCTGGCCTGCGAGTAGACCACCAGCCTCGACGGTGGTCCCGCGGGCCTGCAGGCGACCGTTGCTCACCACGGTGGCTACGCTGCTGTCCCCGATGGTGAAGGGGGAAAGAATGGCCAACGTAGTGTTGGTCCCATTGATCGTGACGTCGCCGCCGTTGGTCAGTGTCAGCGTGTCGAAGCCCACCAGGGAGCTGTTGGTCAACTCCAGGCGGCTGTTGTCGCCGTCAACGGTCGTCCGGCTGCCCGTCGCCCCGGAAATGAACGTGTTGCTGACCAGCAGCCGACCACCGTTCACCGCGGATAAGGAACCGTTCGTATTGTCCACGAAAATTCCGGAGAGACTCAAAGTGGCCCAGTCGGCCTCCAGAAGCCCCTCATTGACGATGTTCCCGGAAAGCTGGAAAGTCGTGTTGGCCGCCCAGTTGTCGCTGAATGCCCGAACCACGCCGTCGGCATGGTTGACCAGTCTGTTGTCCAGGTAGGTGGCATTGCCACCGGACGGCGCCCCGCCCTCAATCAACCCTTCGTTCGTGATTATGCCCGTGCCGTTGATCCGTGCACTGTTGCCGAGCAGTGAAATCCTCCCGTACCCATCAGCCCCATCGTTCAAAACCTCGATGTCCGCGTGGAACGTCGCGATACTGGAGTTCGCGGTGAGTTGCCCCGTGGGGTTGATCGTCGTTGGAGCATCCACCACCGCCGACGACTGAACGATCAGCCCCCCGTCAACCTGCACGCCCAAGCCGCTGAGTCGGGCACTGCTTACCACCGAGAGGTTCGAGCCTTCTGCGATCATGGTGTCGGCAATGACCACGCTGCCGATTCCGGAGATGCTCCCCGCAGCCCCATCGGTGAACGACAAAGTCCCGAGTTCCACGTTCGCCGCTCCCGAAACCTCCAGGGCACTCCAGGATCCGTCGACCAGCGTCGCCCCGCCTGCATCGGTCACCGTGGCACCGCTGGTAAAGATCAGTTTGCTGCCCGCGGAGTTGAGCACGGCCCGAAGCGTCCCACTGTTCTGCAGATTGCTGCCGGTCGTGAAGCGCAAGTTGCCGCCGTCAGCCTCCATCACGCCGGCGTTGGTGATACTGTCGGGCATATCGAAGTACGTGCCCGTCGCCATGCCGTTCTGGAACGCTCGAATCACCCCATCGGCGGTGTTCACCAGGGCGTTGTCCAGGTAGGTGGCGTTCCCGCTCGACGGCGCCCCGCCTTCAAGCAAACCGTTGTTGGTGATCAGCCCCGCACCATTGATCCGCGCGCTGTTGGCCACCAGCGAAATCGTGCCCGCGTTCCCCATTCCATCGTTCAGCACCGTCACCGCATCGTTCAGAGTTGCGGTGCCACTGTTGGCCGTGATCTGGCCGGTGACCCCGACCGTAACCGGGGCCTCGACTACCCCCGAGCCTTGCAGGAACAGTTCGCCGTCCACCTGAACGCCGGCTGAATCGACCACGGTGCCCGTGCCGCTGATCAGCATGTTCCCCGTTTCCGACACATGGATCGTGCCCCCCGCGTCGGAAACCGTCGTTCCACCGATGAACGTAACCCGCCCGTCATTCAACGACTGAATGATCCCACTGTTCGCCACTGACGCACCAGTCAGGTACAGATCGCTATCGTTGCCCTCCATTACTCCGGCATTGGTGATATCGCCGGACAACCGGAACTGCGTGTTCGTCGCCGCCGTGCCGTTCTTGAACGCTCGAATCGCCCCATCGGCGTTGTTCACAACGTCGTTGTCCAGGTAGGTGGAATTCCCGCTCGATGACGCCCCGCCTTCCACCAATCCGCTGTTGGTGATCACGCCCGTACCGTTGATCCGGGCGCCGTTGCCGATTACCGACACCCTCCCGTCACCACCCATACCGTCGTTCGTAACCAGCAGATCGCCGTTGAAAGTCGCCGTGCTCGAGTTCGCCGTGACTCGCCCGGTGGGATTTACCGCTACCGGCGCGTCCACCACGCCACTTGATTGAACCACCAACCTCCCATCCACTTGCACACCGACGCCGCTCAGCCGTCCGCTGCTCATGACGCTGAAGGTGG
>JAGLWJ010000407.1 GCA_023133475.1 Phycisphaerae bacterium
CCGGGCCTAGCGCGATCCGTCGAGATGTGACACTGTCTCGCCGAAAACGGGACTAGCGTTGTCATACTAGAGGCGTGCAGGCCGCTGACGCTCTGGTTCAAGGTGGCCTGGCAGGCAACCGCACCGAGGAATCAGGCGAGTGGTTGGGGGGCGCAACGGATCCCGAAACACGGCGTGGGCTGCTGTACGCAAGCAATAGTCTCTACTGGACTCAACTGAATACCCCTTATAAACAGAAGGAGGAATCAGAGGTGAAATCGACAGCAACACGCTTCGCCAGGTTCTATCTCGTTGCGCTGGCAGTGGCCTTGCTTCTCGGCAACGTGGATTACGAACTGGCCAAGCGAACGGGGCACACTTGGCTCTCTATTCCCGCAGCCCACTGTTTAGACGGTGGCAGCAGCGAGAGTCTAGGGTTTGGCTACACGCTGACGTGCCGACACAAGATCGACCGTCGGGAGGACGACAGGCTCTACTACCTTGTCGGACCCGAACTCAAGGCGTGGAACGTTTTCCATGTCTTTGGCGCACGCAAGCTGTTCGACCGGAACTACGGGGAATTCATGTACTATCGGGACAAAGAGAGAACTGACCGAGTCATCCAAGGCTCCATCGCCGGTGACATGCTCGGCCAGAATATCTTCATGGCGGTCATTGATCTTCTTCCGCTGGCTGTTCTGGTCGGACTGTTCACCCTCTGGACCAAGTACATGAAGCCAGGTAGGTAGGGTCCGCTCCTCGGCGCCGCCACAAAACTCACTGCATTAGCGCGGCGGCGGTTCCTTGCCCAGGCGTTTGTAGGTCTCGTCGATCACCCGCTGATACTCGGGCGGGCGGACAAACTCCGCGTGCCCGTCGACGAAGAGGATGTTGCCCCCTTCGCCGTCGTAGTTGGGCTCATAGACCAAAACGTTGCGCGTGTCCGACTTGAAGGATTGCCCGGCAATATACACGTAGGAACATGACCCGGGCGACGGATCGCGGTGCGAAATCAGCATGCTTCGCTTGATGAGGCCGTTTGCCGCCAGCGTTTCGAGGTTTGGGGGGAACTGCTCCTGATGATCGAAGGCGTAAAGGTGGCAGGCTTGGCCAATGCCCGAAAGGTTTTCGGCACTGACCAACCGCTTGGACAGCTCACGCGCACGCGAGATGCTTGGAAGCAAGATCGAAGCCAACACGCCCATCTGGGCGGTGGTGACGCCTGCACCCACCGACGGCACCGGGAAAGGCAAAGGCCCATGGGCTATCAACATCACGCCCTCGGCATCGTGGCTGACCGACCGGATGTCGCCGAAAAGGTGGCGAGTCACAACCCGCTCGGTCGGGATGGTGGTCATGTCGATTGGGATACCGTTGGCAGCCGCAACGGAACATCCCAGCGTCAAGGCCGGCAGGGCCAGCTTGTACGCCCCGGCGACACCCTGTTTGGTGTCGATGTAGGTGACCGACGTGGCTGACGGCGGCAGCAGCTTGCGCCCGCGGGCAAAGTCGGCGTTGGCCAATATGCAGCGGTCCTTCACGTCCGGCGCCGCCAGCAAATCGAGCGTCTGAGCCACCATCTGTGGAAACAGGGCGATGACCACCCGCTTGCCATGGCTTGCCCAGGCTGGGGCGACCGGAGACGGAAATGCGGTGATGGTCACGTAATGTATCGTGTGACCGCGGTGATCATAGGTCTTCAGCGTCAGCCCGTCCTCGTCCGCTGCTTTGCGGACCAGGGCGACGAAGTTGTCCAGCATTCCCAGGAAGGCTTGAGGCTCTTTGGCTTCGATCACGACGTTCATTCCGCCAAGCCACAAACCGCCTTGGCTGGGGGCGTTGAAAAAGGCCCACCCGTCATCAAACTGCCCGATCACGTCCTCGCGCAACTTCAAACCGGTGTATTGCTCGAACTTCTGAGTGATCCCGGCGACCTCCTCCGGTGCCAACAAGGTGGCAATGCGTAGAGCTTCGTCGAACGCCGTAGCCAAATCGAAGTTCTTCACCGCCGCCAGTGAGGCATCGGCGGGTATTGAGTGGAAATCCTCGTCGGCCAGAGGGGCGGCATCGAAGAGCTTGAGCACTCCCTTGGAGGGGCCTGGGGCGGCGATGAACACCGAGTTGCGGAACCCGCCGTCAGCCAGTTGCCCGGAATAAGTAAGCGACTTTATGTTATTAAGACCCAACTCCTCCAGAAGCGTTTCCACATGTGATGGAAACTCCTCGTCACCACTGAAGCCGGCAAGGAAAGGCTTAACCTGCTCGCGCAAGCGGGGCAGGTCCAGATGCACGGTGAGCACCGTGTTGCCCGGGGCAAGCCCAAGCTTGCGCCGCGCGGCGGCAAAACGCTCGTTGGCGCTCAATGCAGGGGCTGCAGCGCTCTTGACCGCCAGAACATCGTTGAGAACCCCAACACCCACCGTGACCAGAAACAAATCATCGACCACCCCGAAGTGAATGGGAGGAGCACCGGGAAGATCGACCCGCTGGAACGTATAGTTACCGATGGTCTCGGTTTTTTTTGAGACCTCCATGGTCGCCATGTTGAGCAGCCCTTGCAGGGCGGCGGCGGCGTTTTGCTTGTCCTCGCCAAGGGCAATCGCCAGAACCGCCGCGACATTGAGCCCCTGCTCGGTGGTCTCGGCCCCGATCAGGCTCAGCGCCACGCGCTGGTGCCACAGGTGTTTCAGCAACGGTTTTGTGAGCTGTAAAACCATCGCCGCCTGCTTCAATTCCGGCCCAGCCTCGGGAGCGACAAGCAGGCGGTCGACGGATTTGAGGAGTTCGGCGCCAAATCGCCGGGCCTCCGGCTCCGCCGCCAACTTGCCCATGGCAGTGGCGGCGTAAGCCTGCTTGACCGCGTCAGCCCCGGACCATTCCAAGTAGAGCACGGTCTGCTGCGGCATGACCCCAGCCAACTCCGTTGCGTGACCGGCTTGGGGGCAAGTGGTGAGACATAGTGCCAAGACCAGCAAAATGGGCCACACACCGAAATGGATGGATTTCATTGTTATTCTCCTGTGGCGGGTGGAACCCGCCCTACCACCTTTTCAAGTACCCGCTTCCTGACATCGGCAAGAGTGCCGGTGATGCGTGCCCCGGCGGCGTTCACATGCCCGCCTCCGCCGAAAGAAGACGCAATGACGGCAACATTGGCGACCTGCTTGCTGCGAAAGCTGGTCCGGATAACGCCATTCTCATTCTCCACAAACAAAACCGAAACATCCACCGACGCAATACGCAAAGGCTCGTTGATTATGCCCTCCGTATCGGTGGGCAGGGCATCGCACCGCTCAAAGGCTGATCGCGCCACGTGCATCACAGCTACACGATTGTCGTCCAAAAGCTCCAAAGACTCCAGAGCGGCGGCGAACAGGCGGACTTTCGAGGCCCGCTCCGACTGATAGATGCGCACATAAAGCTCGTGCGGAACCACTCCTGCGCGGGTCAGGGCGGCGGCGGCTTCGAGCGTGCGGGCGTCGGCATTGCCGAAGGCGAACCACCCGCTGTCCGTGGCGATCCCCACGAACAGCGCCGTGAGCGCCGTCAGGTCGAGAGGCCAATCCATCGCCCGCGCCCAGTCGTAAACAACCAGGGCGGCTGCTGACGCATTGGTGTCGAGCAAAAGCACGTCAGTGGGTAGATCGTGGGTAACGTGATGATCCACCGCGATCAACGGCAGATCAGACGTTCGCAGCCAATCCGCCAGCGGATCCAACTGAGCATAGGCACAGGTGTCCAGAACAACGATTCCGTCCACGGCACTTAAGGCATCGCGGTTCATATCCCGGCCAAGCACGGTAAGCGGCTCATCATCGGTGAGGAAATCGTATACCGACGACGGCACGTCGAAAACCAGTGTCAACGGGTTTGAGCCTAACGCCCGCAAAATGGAGCGCATGGCGATCATGCACCCCAAGGCATCACCGTCGGTGCGCGCGTGGGTCAAAATCAGAGGACGTTGCCAGGACTGCAACATCGCCGCAGCCTGCCGAAACCTTGCCGGTTCGATGTGGGTCACGCAAAACTCTCACTTTGGCGGACAACGCCTCTACGCTCGGCGTGGAATCGGCGAGCCTGGGCTACGTCCGCGGTAATCTGTTGGATCAACTCGTCCTTCGAGGCAAACTCCGTCTGCGACCGCAGGGGGCGATGAAAATCCAGCCGGATAGCCCGACCGTAGAGATCGCCGCTGAAATCCACTAAGTGGGCTTCGACATGCACGCTCCCTCCGCCGAATGTCGGCGTGGCCCCGATGCTGATGGCTGCCAAGTGGGTCTGGCCCTCCATGTGGGCCTCGCCGACGTAGACTCCTACCCCGGGCACCAGTTGCCCGGTGCAGCGGAGATTGGCGGTGGGAAAGCCCAACTCCATGCCCCGCCCGGCTCCGTGGCAAACCGTCCCCACCAGCGTGTAAGGCCGACCCAGGCAGAGTTCAGCCCGGTGCACTCGCCCCTCCAACAGCAGCTTGCGAATCAGGGAACTGGAGACCAGCACGGTATGGTTTTTCTCGACCTGTAGTCGTACAGGTTCGACGACGAACACCTCAAAATCGTGCTTTCGCCCGAGTTGCCGCAGAAGGTCGGTGGTGCCTTGCCGACCTCGCCCAAAACCAAAAGAGGCTCCTTCCACTATATGCGTGGGATGGAACCGGGGCACCACTATCCGCTCGATAAACTCTTCGGGTGTAAGGTTCAGCAGAGCGGGGCGGCTTTCAGCCATGACAACGACATCGGCACCGGCACAGTTTAGTTGGGCGATCTTCTCGTCGGGCAGGGTAAGGCGAGGGGGCGAACGGCGCGGGTCCACCACACTGAGCGGATGCGGCTCAAAGGTCAGCACTGCTACGGGGGCGTTGAGGTTGGCTGCAAACAGACCTGCCTGGGCGATGATCTGACGATGGCCACAGTGCACCCCATCGAAGTTCCCAATGGTCAGGGCGGAAACCTCGAGTTCGAGGTGGTCGAAATCCTGTCCTCGGATGACCCGCATAGCAGAATCCTTTACCGGGGCTGTCACACCGCTCAAAGGGTGATTAAGATAGGGGGCAATCGGCGGTTTGGCAAACGCCGTTTGCCTCCGAGCGGTAGGGTGGGTGGAACCTCGCGGAGCGAGGTGGAACCCACCAACCAGACGAGTCCAAGGTCCAAGGTCCCGTGGGTTTCTGACTTTGGACTTTGGACTCATTAGCCGGTGCGGTGGGTTTCGCTCCGTGAAGCTCCACCCACCCTACAGGAAACTATAACAGAGGATCGCGTTTCTCAGCGCTAGGCCCGGCATTTATGCCGGGTTGAAAGGATGGAGTAATAACTCCTTTCCCTCCCCCCGCCGCCTCCGGCGGCGGGGGGAGGGAAAGGAGGCGGAATGAGGCTTCCTTTTACCCGGCATAAATGCCGGGCCTAGCGCGGATTATTAATCACGCAATTGTAGATGTAGGTTACTCCAATGATGTGCGTATGATGTGTACAGCAGACCAACCTGGTTCCACACAAGACCTGCCCAAGGTGGATGTGGCATTGTGCATCGATCCGGTTTCGTTGCGTCGATTTCGGGCGGTGTTGCGGCACATGTGCGTGGGGTTGTTGGATGCGGCTTTGCAGCTTCGGCTGGTGAGCTCCTCATTGGAGGCGGATTCGCTGATGCTGGGCTCGGTTCAGCAGGTCTATTACAAGGAGCCGGCTTGGCCTTTCCGACGCCGGCGCGTGCGTCGGTTGTTGGAGGCACTGGCGGTGCGGCCGCCGAACGTCGTCCACGGATTATGCAAGCGTTCGTTCGAGTTGGCCGACGTGATTGCCCGGCATTTCGATGTCCACCTGGTTCTGCATGTCGTGAGCCCGGAAGATGCGGAGGCGCTGAGGCGTTCGGGCGGCTTACAGCCCGGGCAGGTGATTGCAGCCAGCCAGCCGCTTTTGGAGACGATTGTGGCTGGTGAAACCATTGAGGCTTCCAGGGTCACCCTGGCTCGCCCCGGGGTTATCTCCGGGGAAGGCCCGACCTGTTTCACCAAGCCGGGACGAGTCCCGACCATCCTTTGCACCAATCAGTTGAACCCCGGCAGTGGGGTGGGCCGTTTGTTGGAGGCGTTGCGTTTGCTCCGCCGGCGCGGTTACGAGTTCATGGTATTCCTGACC
>JAGLWJ010000408.1 GCA_023133475.1 Phycisphaerae bacterium
ATTATTCATGAGCGCAGAGAAGAAGGGAGTGCACCCAACGACAATGTCACTCCCCATTTTCCATTTTTCATTTTCCATTTTCCATTTTCTCCATTCTCCATTTCTCCCGGCAGTGAATTATCCGGGTTAGATGCGATTGCCCTGTGAAACCCGCCCTACAGTTGCCTGTCACGTTCCAATCCTTGTAACATCGGCTATGATACGCCGTTCGTAACTGAGTTTGTGGAGGACCCCAGTGATGGCCAATGTCAGCAAAATGCCCGCCTTAATACCGAACCTGCATCCGGATTTGTCGCCATTGGCAGAGATTGCCTACAACCTTTACTGGGCGTGGACCCCCCAGTGCCGAAACCTGTTCGCCGCAGTGGACCGAGCCTCCTGGCAACGGAGCGAACACAACCCCATCAAAATGCTCAGGAAACTGACCCGCAAACGGCAGGAACGGTTGATGGCAAATGCCCAATTCATGGGCCAAGTGCGGCAGTGCCGGCGAAACCTGCGCGGATACCTCCGCGCCAAAACATGGTATCAGCAGAAGTACGACCGCAAGTTCAACGGCAAGATCGCGTATTTCAGCATGGAATACGGGCTCCATGAGTCCCTGCCTATTTACGCCGGTGGGCTGGGGGTGTTGGCCGGCGACCACCTGAAAAGTGCCGGCGATCTGGGCCTGCCGCTGGTGGGGCTGGGAATCTTCTGGAAACAGGGCTACACCCGCCAGTTGCTCGACAAGAATGGCGACCAGGTGGACAAGTTCAAGACGCTTAACCCCGAAGATGCCCCCTTGCGAGAAATCACCGGGCGATCCGGCAAACCATTGCGAATCAAGCTGCCCATAGGCCCGGACATCGTCACCGTGCGTGGGTGGCGTCTTGAGGTGGGGCGGATACCGTTGGTTCTGCTTGATACCGACTTGCCGGACAACACGCCCAAGGACTGCCGAATGACCCGGCGGCTATACAGCGGGGACCGCGACACCCGTATCCGCCAGGAAATCCTGTTGGGGGTCGGCGGTTGGCAGTTTCTCCAGGCTATGAAACTGCCCATCTCGGTTTGTCACCTCAACGAAGGGCACGCCGCGTTCGTGGCATTGAAGCGCATTGCCGAGATAATCAGCACCGCGGGCGATACCTTCGCCCAGGCCAAACGCTACGTCGCCGCCACCAACGTCTTCACCACCCACACCCCCGTGCCGGCAGGCAACGAAACCTTCGAGCTGAAGCTGTTCGAGAAGTACATGGGCCAATACGCCGAACTGATGAAGATCGATAGCTCGACGTTCATCGACCTGGGCAGGATCGAGCCGGGCAATAAGAAGGAGCCGTTCGGCATGACGCCGTTGGCCTGCCGCATGTCAGACCGCCGTAACGGGGTCAGCAAGTTGCACGGTGCGGTGGCCCGGGACATGTGGAAGGGCCTCTGGCCTGGGAAGAAAATCAAGAACGTGCCCATCGGCTCGGTGACCAACGGCATCCATTTGCGGACTTGGCTTCATCCCAGGATGGCGGATTTGCTCGACGAATACCTGCCCCAGGGCTGGGAAGAGAAGCAGGATCAGCCGCGAGTGTGGCAGGCAGTCGAGCACATCCCCGACGAGGAGCTGTGGCGGCTTCACCAGGAACTAAAGGCTGAGATGATCGAGTTCGCTCGAGAGAAGGCCCGCCGGCGTCTGCGTCGCAACAAAGCCTCAGCCGTCCAGGTGGCTCGGGTGGGCTTGATGCTTGACCCAGAAGCCCTCACCATCGGGTTTGCTCGCCGTTTCGCCCCGTACAAGCGGGCGGCGTTGGTGTTTGAAAACCCCACACGCTTCGCCCGGATTCTCAACCATTCCACACGACCGGTGCAGATCATCTTTGCCGGAAAGGCCCATCCGGCAGACACCGACGGCAAAGCCCTGGTGAAGAAGGTAGCCCGGCTGGCGGATTCGCCACGCTTCCGCAACCGCGTGGTGTTCCTCGAAGACTACGAGATGGAGATCGCCCGCTACCTGGTCTCCGGCGTGGACGTCTGGTTAAACACCCCCCGTAAACCGCAAGAAGCCAGCGGCACCAGCGGCATGAAACCGACTCTACACGGCGGGCTCAACCTGAGCATCCTCGACGGTTGGTGGCCTGAGGGATTCGACCACAGGAACGGCTGGGCCATCGGCAAAGGTCAGGACCACGACGGCACCCGGGCCCACGACAAGCGTGACGCCGCCGAACTGTATCACATCCTCGAGCGTGAGGTGGTGCCTCTCTACTACCAGCGGGCCAGGGACGGATTGCCCAAGAGATGGATAGCTTGCATGAAACATTCAATCGCCACGATCCCGGCAGTCTTCAACAGCCATCGCCAAGTGAAGGAGTACTGGTCGAAATACTACCTGCCAGCCATGCGCAAAGCCTGATCGGAACAAATTGTAGGGCGGGTTCCACCCTACAAGGAGAACGACGGATGTTGGCTATTGTCACCGAGCACGTGATCGAACACGCGACGGGAATCTACATCGGGCTGTTGTTGCTGGCCTGTGTCGTGGGGATTCTGACCAAATGGTTTGCCCACGTTCCCTACACCATCGCGCTTACGCTGGTCGGGCTGGCGGTGGGTGTGTTCGAGCTGGGGCCGGAGATTTCCGAAACCGGATTCAGCAAGGAATTGATCTTCTTCGTCATGCTCCCGCCGCTTCTGTTCCAGGGGGCGTTGCACATGGAGCTGAATCGGCTCATGAGCCACTTCTGGCCGATTCTGACTTTTTCGGTTGCGGGCGTTTTGATCTCGACGGTGGTCATTGGCGGGCTGTTTTACTGGGCGGCGGGGATCGGGTGTTTTCTTCTGGCTTTGTTGTTCGGAGCCATGATTACTCCGACCGACCCGGTCAGCGTGCTGGCATTATTTCGTGAGTGCGATGTGCCGGCAGACCTGAAGTACCTGGTCGAAGGTGAATCGCTGTTCAACGACGGCACGGGTGTGGTCATCTTCAGCATCATCCTGGAGATGATTGTGCAAGGGCAATCTTTCCACGCCGGTTGGGCGGTTCTGGTATTCGTGAAGGTTGCCGCCGGTGGGTTGTTGCTGGGCGTTGTGCTGGGGTGGGTGGCTTTTTCCGTGATGCGGCGTTTTGAGGACCATCTGCTGGAGAACGCCATTTGTCTGGTGTTGGCTTACGGGTCGTTTTGGTTGGCAGAGTTTGTTCACGTCTCGGGCGTTATTGCCACGGTGGTCAGTGGGCTGTTGATGGGCAACTTCGGCCGCCGGCTGTCCATGGAGCAGAAGACCCGCGAGACGGTGGAGACGTTTTTCGAGTCGGTGGACTTTTTGATCAACTCGTTTTTGTTCATCCTGATCGGCATTGAATTGCAGACCGTAACTCTCCAGGACTTGTTGGCCAATTTGCGACCGCTTGGCGTGGCGGTGGCGGCGTTGTTGATCAGCCGGGCGATCACGGTTTACCCGTTGTATTCACTATTGAATCTGGTCGGCACACAGCGTCCGAGGAAGTGGGCTCATGTATTGTTCTGGGGTGGTTTACGAGGATCGATCCCCATCGCGCTGTTATTGGGCTTGCCCGACCATCCGGCGCTCAACGAGTATCGCATCACCTTCCTCGTTTCCGGATTTGGCGTCGTGTTCTTCTCACTGGTATGCCAGGGTCTGACGATGAAACCGCTACTGCGGAGTCTGAAGCTCGACACCACGACCAAACCACGCCCCGCAGTCTAATTCGGCAGGCAAGAGGCAACGAGGCAACAAGTAGGGCGGGTTCCACCCGCCGCGCAATGCGACAAAGGCGGGTGAAACCCGCCCTACCGGATACAAGCGCCAAAAATCATTTCGGGCGGTTCGGTTGACCGGACAATCCCACCGAAAGTAAACTAAACCGAGTTTGGAGAGAGCAACGGTTAACCTCTGTTTTTGGGGGAAACACAATTAGCACATACCTTGCTAACAACTGGAACTGGTGGGCAGTGCCGAGCATACTGCTCGTTGTGGTTTTGTCGGGGCTGCCGGCTGGTTGTGGGGCGCTGGATCCGCAACCGAATCCGTCGGGCAGTTCGCAACTGCTCGAAGACGGCAACGTCGATCCTGCCGCCGTCAGCAACAAGGGGCGGACCCGCGGCGAGCCCAACGACCTCTTCGAGGACGCCCTTATCGCCGTGCTCGATGGGGAGGGTATAGCCTATCTTCAAGGAGCCATCGCGGAACTGGGCGATCTGGATGTCTTCGATTTGGGTGCCCTGCAAGCCGGTGACCACGTCATCGTGGACATGAACACCATGGACGGCTCCCTGGACGTGTCAGTCGCCCTTTTCGATGCCGAACAATGCCTGTTTATGGAAAACGACGACCGGCAGAGCACAAGCCGCCAACTCGACTCGTACGTGGACGAAATTGTGCGACATGCCTCGGATCACTACTACCTGGTTGTCGGCGCGTCGGCCTTTGCGGGCACCGCCGCCTGGAGCACGGGCAGTTATCAGGCGACGGTGACCGTCTCCCGCAACGGGCAGGCCCCTGCACCGGTGCGGCAAACGCTGCTTCTCGATTTCGACGGCGGGGAATTGGACGTGCCGACCATACCAGTGGATTACATGGAACCCTTCGACGCCGGGGAAATCTCACCGCTCTATGATGGCAAGACGGAACTGATCAAATCGGTGATCGTCGAGACGGTTCGAGAAAACTATGCGGGGCTGGCGGTGGACGTGGTGACCAGCGACGATCCCCCGCCAGAAGGCCCATATTCGACGGTCTTTCTCGGGGGGAGGAACCCTATCGCTTTTGGCATCTCCGAGAGCGTGGACCACTACAATGCCGACCTGGAGGATGTCGCCGTGGTCTTCACCGAGTCCTTTTCGCCGCGGGCATTCACCATTCCGCCGACCGCCGAGGAGTTGGGCGTAGCCATCGGCAACATCGCCGCGCACGAGTCAGGCCATATTTTAGGGCTCAACCACGTTAACGATCCAACGGCTCTTATGGACGCGGTTTCGCCCGCCGACGCTTTTCTGATGGACCAGGATTTCAAGAAGGCCCCATTGTCGGAACAAATCCTGCCCATCGGCTACCAGGACGCCATGTTGCTATTGGCGGAGACTGTGGGGATCGAGTAGGGCAGGTTGAAAACCTGCCGGCGGCACCGGCGTCCTCGCCGGTGACAAGTGGTGGATGGCCCACCAATCAGTACCGCGACCGTAAGGGAGCGGCTTGGGTGGCCCATGGCTTTAGCCGTGGGGGACACGAATCCAAGTGCCCGGGCCGCCACTGGGTACAGCGGTGCTCGGATGGGCTATTCGCGTCCCCCACCGCTAAAGCGGTGGGCCACCCATACGTCGGCAATCGGTAGGCTTCAGTGCGGCGACCGCAAGGCAGCGGCCAAACCGGCCCTACGCCACTGTAAGGCTGGGGTGGTTTTGGCGGAAACCCTGCTATAATGGGATAAGGGTGTTTAAGCGGCACAATGTCGGTGCCCACACCTCGTCAAAGGCGAATCGCGGTAGGGAACGTGCCATGAGAACTATTAAGCTGTTTGCGATCGTGCTGGTGATTTGCACCGCGGGGTGCATGGACTCCGAGGCTGTGCGGAGTGTTTTAAGTGGCACTCCCCTGTCGAGTGCCGATAACCGTAGCGACGAACTCACCGTCGGCGATGTCAACAAACCGCAACGTGACCCCAACGAACCCACCGCAACGAGTGAAGGGGGAAGCCAACAGGCGATGCCTGCGGCAGGATTCATCCAGGCACAGGTTCGTAATACTTCCGGCCGATCGGCGAAAGTTTCCATTCGTTTTCTGATGAACGACCTGGAGGTGCACTTTACCCGGCTGCGTGTCAGATCGCAGCGGGAAACTTTCATGATCGGGCCTGAGTTGGCTCAGATCATCGAGTTCAGCGGCACCGATGCGACCGGAGCCACACTGCCGCCCGCCATCTTTGTTTTCGGGGATAACGTGGACGAAGACAACCCCGCAATCTATGTCATAGCCGACAGCGGCGAGCAAGAGCCCGAACAACCCATCGATGACCCGCAGGAAGACCAGGACGACCAACAAACCCCCGATCAGCCTGACGAAGAGGAATCCACGGAACCCGAAGAAGAGGAGGAGGAAGAGGAAGAAGAACCAGCTTCACCTCCCGGTGGTGGTGGCGGTGGCCAGCAGCCGCCCCCAATAACCGACTGCAACCAGAACGGTGTTCCCGATGAACACGACATCCTGCACGGCACCAGCCAGGACTGCAACTCCAATGCAGTGCCTGACGAGTGTGACATCGCAGCGGGCACTTCCTCCGACGTGAACGGAAACGCGGTGCCCGACGAGTGCGAGCCCGATTGCAACACAAACGGCGTCCCCGATTATCTGGACATCCTGCACGGCACCAGCCAGAACTGCAACGCAAACAGCGTCCCCGACGAGTGCGACATCCAAGCCGGGACCTCCACCGACGTGAACGGAAACGCGGTGCCCGACGAGTGCGAGCCCGACTGCAACGCAAACGGCGTCCCCGATGATCTGGACATTCAGTGCGGCACCAGCCATGACTGCAACACAAACAGCATCCCCGACGAATGCGACATCGC
>JAGLWJ010000409.1 GCA_023133475.1 Phycisphaerae bacterium
GCAATACATGCCCACGCAAGCGTGGGCATGGCACCCGGCACCCGGCAGTGAATATCCCGGTTAAAATCAATTGGACCCACCCTCTTTGAGGCCCTACAATACTCATCATGGATGTGATTGTGGTGATGAGATCGACCGCCACCGAGGCGGACATCGATCATGTGATCGGGCGTATCACCGAGTTGGGGCTGACCCCCAATATCTCCAAGGCTGAGTTTCGCACGCTCATCGGAGCCGTCGGTCAAAAGAGCCCGGAGACCATCCAACAACTCGATCAGCTTCGCGGTGTGGACCGGGTGATCGCGGTCACCCAACCGTACAAACTGGCCTCACGCGAGTTCCACGAATCCGACACCATCCTCGATATCAAAGGTATTCGCGTGGGCGGCCCACACGTCAATATCATCGCCGGCCCCTGCGCCATCGAAGGGCGCGAAATGCTGTTCGAGATCGGGCGGTTGGTCAAAGATGCCGGCGCCTCCATCCTCCGCGGCGGGGCATTCAAACCACGCTCCTCACCCTACGCCTACCAGGGCATGGGCAAAGAAGGGCTGGAACTGCTCAAGCAGGCTAGTGACGAGTTAGACATGCCTACCATCACCGAGGTGACCGATCCGCGGGACGTCGAGATTGTGGCTGAGTATGCTGATATCTTCCAGATCGGCGCCCGCAACATGCAAAACTTCAACCTGCTGCTGGAGGTGGGCAAGACAGACAAACCGGTGTTCATCAAGCGAGGGCTGGCGGCGTCGATCACCGAGTTGCTGATGTCCGCCGAGTACGTGCTCAGCCAAGGCAACCACCGGGTGATCCTCTGCGAGCGTGGGATGCGCACCTTCAACGAGGAGACGCGGTTTACGCTGGATGTTTCGGCGGTTCCGGTGGTGCAGGAGCGTTCGCATCTGCCGGTTTTCGTTGATCCCTCCCATGCCGCGGGCAAACGCGATCTGGTTCCTGCATTAGCCTTGGCTGCCATCGCCGCCGGGGCGGCGGGTTTGATCATCGAGGTGCACAGTTGCCCGGACAAAGCCATGTGCGACGGCCCCCAGGCGGTCCTGCCCGCCCGATTCACCCGTCTGATGGAGCAAATCAAGCAGGTGGCAGAGATTGTCGACCACCGCGTAACCCGTTGGGGAACCGCCGCCGCACAGCCCCGCCGGGCCGAAAGCGGCGGATGGATGAGTTAGTAGGGCGGGTTCCACCCGCCTTCCTGGCATGGCGTGGCGGGTGGAACCCGCCCTACTTGGTTCATTCCTGGGATTCGGGTTCGCCGGGGCGGTTCACGTAGGCGATGCCCAGGGCGGCGGCGGCGCCGGCTATGTCCGCCAACCAATCATACAGCGAAGGATGCCGCCCTACCGGGCCCTGAAGCAATTCGTCCGCGGCACAATACACCGTATAAATGATGATCCACTTGACCAGCCATCGAGCATCGAGCTTCACCTGCCGGGAAAACGCCGAACGCACGCCCATCATGGCCAACGCGAAATAGGCACAGAAGTGGATGACCTTATCGCTGTTGGGCGGAAGGGCCAGGCCTCGAGGTGCAGGGTTATGCATCACCACGAACAATCCCGCCCACGCGCAGACCCACGCTATTGTCCAAAAAGTGAAGAACTTTCGACCACTCGGCTGTAAAATAGGTTCAGACAAGGCTGGTAGTCACCTCGGAATCTTGTGTCTCATCCCGCACTTTGTAGCCGGTTGCTCCACCGCCCCCAACTTGCCAAGCACCTCGCCAGCCAACCGGGCATAGTCCAAAGCCCCGTTGCTCCGCGGCTCATAGTCGAAGATCGTAAGCCCATGGCTGGGGCATTCCGCCAGCTTGATGTTGCGGCGGATCACCGTGTCGAAGATACGTGCATGGGCCCAGGGCACCACCGTGCCACGCGCGTTTTCGATGAACTGCCGCAGGTCCGCGACAACCTCGCCAGCCAACCGCGTGCCGGTCTCATAAAGGCAGAGCACAATCCCCGTCACCGACAACTTGGGGTTAAGCCGGTCGCGCACCAAAGCCACCGTCTCAAACAACTTCCCCACACCCTGCAAAGCCAGAAAATGCGGCTGAAGCGGGACGAACACCTCCTCTGCTGCCGTCAACGCATTCACCGTCAAAAGCCCCAGCGACGGCGGGCAATCGATCAATATGAAATCATATCGACCCACCATTGCCGACAACGCATTCCGCAGAATCAACTCACGCCCGGTAACGTTTGCCAACTCCGTCTCCGCGGCAGCAAGGTCGATGTCCGAGCCGATCAGCCAAGTGTTCTTCTCCACCTCGACCGCCGCTTCGTCCGCCGATTTCTCGTCGATCAGGATGTCGTAGATGCTGAGTTGGTCAGTGTCCGGTTCGACGTTGCAGCTCAGGGTCAGGTGGGTCTGGGGGTCCAGATCGATCAGCAGAACGCGCCTGCCCGCCAGCGCCAGCGCTGCGCCGAGGTTGGCTACTGTGGTCGTCTTGCCCACCCCACCCTTCTGGTTGATTATCGCGATGGTCCGCATCGGTCGCACTTCACTACCCCGGCTCCGCGGTGAAATACCCGGGTTAAGCACCGCTTACCGCAACCATGGGCGAATCATATCCCAATATGCGGCATGGTGCCACCAAGACAAAAGGCAAAAGGCAAGAGGCAAGAGGCAAGAGAGAATAGGGAATAGGCAACTAAGGTGTCTTCTTCTGAGCCCCCTCTCACATCCTCTCCTTGTTGCCTTGTTGCCTGCGGCGGGCGGAACCCGCCCTACTGCTTTTGCCTCTTGCCTCTTGCCTCTTGCCTTTATTACACCACGGGTTTACTGAATGTGCACTATTTTGGAGGGCGTGCGCTTTCGGTCAGCAGGACGGTGTCGGGATCAGCCTGTTTTGGTTTATACTTGGCGATCAACTGCCGAACCTTGGGCTGATCGGGCTTGAGTTCCAATGAGCGGTGCCAATACTCCAAAGCCTTGTCGCGAAGCCGCGTCTCGGACGGTGTTTCGAGATATTCGAGCATGCTGATCGAGCCCAGAAAGGCGTAAGAGTTCGGCAACTGCGGATCGCAGATCAGTGCCATGCGGTAGCACTCCTTGGCAATGTCGAACTCGTGCATCCGAAAGCAGCAAAACCCCAAACCCTCATGAGCCGACGGAAGCTTGGGGTCCATCTTGATCGCCTGTTCGAGCGACATCCGAGCCATCTTCAACCGATCCTGGTTCAGGTAGGTGTACCCGAGATTGACCAGGATGGCTGGTTGTCGGCTGTCCCGTTCCAAGGCCTGTTTGTAGCAGTGGATGGCTTCATAGTGCTTACGTTGAGTGTCGTACACGATGCCCAGGTTCACGTAGGCGTGGGGGCTGTCGGGATCGATCTCGATGGCTTGCTGATACCGTTCGATCGCCTGATTCAGGTCACCAACTTCCCAATAGCAGACGCCCAGGTTCAGTTGGGCGTTGAAGTCGTCAGGTCGCAGATCACACGCCAGCAGGTAGGCCTGAATCGCGTCGCGAATCCGCTTGGTGAAGTGGTAGAGCTGAGCCAGGTTCAGCGAATCCGCAAATGACTGGGGATTGTGGCGTAGTGCGTTGGAAAAGCACTCGATGGCTTGGGCATATTCGCCCATTCGGCGGTAGATGACCCCCATGCTCGAGTGCGCCACTGCCGACTCCGGTTCCATGGCGACAGCCGCCTCGAATTCAGCCAGGGCATCCTCGAGTTGGTCCTGCTCGAGCAGTTGCTGCCCGTGCTCGACCTTGACATCAGCCTGCCAGTGTCGAATCTGAGCACAGCCGCCGACACCGCATAACCAGGCTGCCATCAGCACAAAACGCATGGCATGAAGCTTGCGGACCAACATTCTCGGACTCCTCGCCTTCCCCAATAGCATCGGGCCAACTGGACGCGCGGTTTGAGCAAAATCCTCACCAGCACGTCTGAACATATAACGATACCGGGGTTCGATATCAAGATAGGCAACCCTCTTGCGGGGAAGTGAACAGGGCAATCGCATCTGGAGAAAATTGAAAATGGAAAATTAAAAATGGAAAATGGGGGATGGGAAACGTGATGAATGGAGAATGGAGAATGGAGAATGGAGAATGGAGAAATCGTGGTAACGCGGGCGGGGATGTTTAGAGGCGACAAGTCCGCAACGTTTAGCGGCTCCCCAACGGGGAGCGTGAACAATGGAGCGTGAAGCGGCGGGTAGAACCCGCCCTATAACTCGAACCAATCAGTGCCGCGACCGTAAGGGAGCGGCCATCCGTCCCCCACCCCGTTCTCCGGCCCTTTGGGCCGACGAAACGGGATGGGGCACCCACCGCAGTTGAGTTTTCCCCTTGTGTCGATATGATGCGTGCCGTGTGTAGACCTACGTGGAATAGAGTGCCATGAAGATCGTTGTCGCCGGAGCCGGACAAGTCGGACGACATGCGGCGGAGGTGCTGGGCGAAAGTGGTCATAGCGTGACCGTGATCGATACCTCCGCACGGGTGCTGCGCGCGCTCGACGAGGCGATCGACCTCAAAAGCCTCCATGGCAATTGTGCCCAGGCGGAGAAACTGGTGGAAGCGGGGGTGGCTGATTGCGACCTGTTCATCGCCGCCACCTCCAACGACGAGACCAATCTGTTCAGTGCTTCGCTGGCCAAGGGGGTTGGGGCCAAGAAGTGCCTGGCCCGCGTGCATCACAGCACCTACTTTTCCCAGCGGGGGCTCGATTACAAGCGTTATCTGGGCATCGACGAGCTGCTCTGCCCGGAGTTCATCACCGCCCAGGCCATCGCCCGCACGCTGCGCAACCCCGGCGCCGGCACCATCGAGAACTTCGCCAACGGCACCATCCAGATGCACAAATTCCCGGTCAACGACGATGCCCCGGCGGTGAGCAAAGCCCTTCCGGCTTTGAATCTTCCCGGTCGAACGCGGATCGTAGCCATCACGCGCGATGGGGACACCTTTATCCCCACCCGCAAGACCGTCATCCAGCGTGGGGACGTGGTCACGCTGATCGGCGGAACCGACACCATCGCCAACGCCCGCAAGTTCTTCTTCAGCGGCAAGCTCAAGCGTAGCCATGTGGTCATCATGGGTGGGGCATCGATTGCGGTGTGGCTTTGCCGGGCACTCAAGCAGCGAACCTTCGCCGTCCGCTTGTTTGAAACCAAACCGGAGCGGGCACAGGAGTTGGCGGAAAAGCTCGACCACATCACGGTGATCAATGCCGACCCCACCGACTCGGCGGTGGCATTGGACGAGCGCATCAGCGATGCGGACGTGTTCGTGGCGGTCACCGGGGATGACGAACACAACATCCTCGCCGCCGCTCAGGCAAAGGCCTCCGGTGTGAACACGGCAATCACCGTGGTCCAACGCTCGATCTACATTCGCCTGCTGCCGCACATCGGGATCGACTATGCCTTCAGCCCGCGTAGTGATGCGGTTCGTGAGGTCCAACGGTTGCTCGAAACCGGCCCGGTGCTCGAACTCACCCACATTGCCAAGGGTAAGATCAAACTTTATGAGGTGAGGCCGACCTCGCGCGGGGTGGGGGTGGGGCTTCCTCTGAAGGAAGTGCAGTTTCCCCCGCAAACTCTGGTGGTAGCCATTCAGCGTGAAGACATCGCGACCGTGCCCGGGGCTGACGATGTGATAGAAGAGGGCAACATCCTCCTGGTAGTCGGCCATCATGGGATCGACAGAGAACTCAGAAAGCTGTTTGTGGGCAAGTAGAATCCCGAAAACCTTGTAGGAAGGCACGGTTTTGAACTTCAGGTACGTCGGGCGTCAACTTGGTTTACTTACCGCAGTGCTCAGCGTGGTGATGCTTGTCGTTGCCGGCTGGTCATGGGTCCAGGTCGCCGGTGGCGATACCGCCGAAACCGCCGCACGTAACGCCCTGCTGATCTCTGTCGGGGTGGGGCTGCTGCTTTGCGGGCTGCTGCGTCTGACCGGGGGGCGCTTCAAGGGCCAACTCGCCCGGCGCGAGGCTTTACTGCTGGTGGCAGCCAGTTGGCTCGTGGGGGCTGCGTTGGCGGCTTTGCCCTTTCGATTGTGGGCATGGTTCGAGGCAGGCTCTGCCGTTGGCGACCCCGCCTTCGGATCGTGGATCAATTGCTATTTCGAGTCCATCTCCGGCTTCACCACCACCGGAGCCACCGTGCTGACCGCGATTGAATCCATCCCGCGAAGCCTGCTGCTGTGGCGAGCCACCACCCACTGGCTTGGCGGGCTGGGCATTGTGGTGCTGTTTGTGGCTGTGCTGCCCATGCTGGGGGTGGGCAGCAAGCGGGTCTTCCGCGTCGAGTCGCCAGGCCCCACCCCCGAAGGGGTCACCCCACGCATCCAAGAGACCGCCCGGATTCTGTGGTTGATATACCTGGGGCTGACGGTGGCGGAGATCGCCACGCTCAAGCTCTTGGGGCTAAGCTGGTTCAGCTCCGTGTGCCATACTTTTGCCACGTTGGCCACCGGCGGTTTCAGCACGCTCAACGCCAGCGTGGGGCAGATTGATAGCGCTGCCGTGGATACGGCGATAATCGTTTTCATGTTGCTGGCCGGCGTGAACTTCGGCCTCTACTACCAATTGATCCACGGTCGCTGGCGTTCGGTCCGCGACGATCCCGAGTTGCGGGTTTATCTGGCGATCCTTGCGGTGGGGTGTCTCATCATTGTCATTAGCATCCACCGCTTGCCGATCACCACTACGACAGGTGAGCAGGTTGCCCCGTCGTTTTTGTCTGCTCTGCGTTATGGGCTGTTTCAGGTGGTGGCTATTCAGACCACCACCGGGTTCTGCACTGCGGAGTTCGACCATTGGCCTTTCGTCGCCAAAGCCACCATGGTCATACTGATGTTTGTGGGCGCGTCGGGCGGCTCCACCGGAGGCGGGATCAAGGTGATTCGTTGCCTGATCGCCGCGAAGGTGCTGATCGCCGAGATCGAGCGTATGTTCCGCCCGAACGTGATCAGGCCTATCCGCGTGGGCAGGAGCACCGTCGAGCCCGAACAGAGGCTCGCCGCCGTCAGCTACTTGCTCGGTATTGTGGTGCTTTTCGCCGTCGGGGCGGTGTTGATCAAAGCCCTGGAGACCCAGCACCCGATCAGCATCGTCACCGCAGCCACCGCGTCAGCGGCAACGCTCAACAACATAGGCCCCGGTCTGGCGGAGGTCAGCGCCGTGGATAACTACGCCTGGTTCTCCGCCCCCAGCAAGGTGGTCATGTGTCTGCTGATGGTGATAGGCCGACTCGAAGTCTTCGCCATCATCGTCCTGTTCCACCCCCGCTTTTGGAGAACCGAATAACACGGAGGAAATGGAGAATTGAGAATGTGGGCGCTCACAACGGCGCCTGGAGATGCACTGGTTCAGATAGGCGGGTGCCCCATCCAGGAAGGCGGGTGAAACCCGCCCTACGTGAGAGGAGGCTTATGAACGCGGTAAAGATCGAGAACGTGACCAAAACCTTCGGTGACGTGGTGGCGGTGGATGATCTGAGCTTGGACGTTCCACCGGGGACAGTATATGGATTCATAGGCCCAAACGGGTCCGGCAAAACTACCACACTGCGCATGATTATGAACATCTTTTACCCCAACCGCGGGTCCATCGAGGTCTTCGGCGAACGGGTGCAAGGAGCCGCCGCCGACCGTATCGGATACCTCCCGGAAGAACGCGGGCTCTACAAGAAGATGAAAGTCCGCGACATCCTGCGGTTCTACGCCGAACTCAAAGGCCGCAAAGACCTCAAGCCTGCCGTGGCGGATTGGCTCGAACGCATGCAGTTGTCCGACTGGGCCAACAAGAAAGTCGAAACCCTGTCCAAAGGCATGTCGCAAAAGGTGCAGTTCATCGCCGCGGTGATCGCCGAACCGGAACTGATCGTCCTGGACGAGCCCTTCTCGGGCTTGGACCCGGTCAACGCCGAGGTGATCAAAGACGTGGTGCTCGAACTGAAACGCAAGGGGGCGACCATCCTCTTCTCCACCCACGACATGAACGTGGCAGAGAAAATATGCGACTATATCTTCATGATTTTCAAAGGCCGAAAGGTCCTCGACGGCACGCTGACGTCCATCCAGGACTCCTACGGCTCGGATACGCTACGGGTCTCGCTGGATCGTGACGTGGGCGACCTTACCGCCATCACCGGGGTGCAACGGGTCAACGACTATGGCTCTTTCAAGGAAATCCGCATGGTGGACGGAGCCAATCCGCAGGAGATTCTAGCCGCCTTGATGGAGCGGGCTGCGGTGCAGCGGTTTGAGATCACCTGCCCCTCGTTGCAGGACATTTTCGTGCGAATCGCCGGCCCCGAGGCTGAGGAGGCCACCCATGCGTAAAATCATCGTCATTGCCGTTCGGGAATACAAGGCTGCGGTGCACACCAAGGCGTTCATCATCATGCTGGTGGCGATGCCTGTGCTTATGGTCGGTGCGATCATCGGCGCCCATCTGCTGGAAGACAAGGTGGACATCAGGGACAAGAGCGTCGCGGTTTTCGACCGCTCCGGTCTTTTGTTTGACCGCCTCAAGGAGGCCGCCGAAGAGCGCAACGAACGGTTCATCTTCGATCATGATAGCGGCCAACAAGTTCAGCCACGCTACCTCATCGACAAAGTCGACCTGGGCGAGGGTGAGCCCACTTCCGAGCAATTGGCACACCAGTGCAAGCGGGTCGAGGGCGGCGAACTCTTCGCCCTGGTGGTCATCGATCCGAACATCCAGAATGTGGAGAAGATAAAGCACCCCGGCTGGAAGGAGGCTATGCCGCAGACCGCCGGCGTGGTCAAGATTTATTCAGAGGCGACCACGTTCGACGCCTTCCAGGGCTGGTTGGACCGTAAAGCCAATGAAGCTATTCGGGAACTGCGCTTCGCCGCCGCCGAATTGCCCAAGGACAAAATCGACCAGGCTCTTACCTACGTGCCGATTGAGGCCTGCAAGCTGGTCCGGATCGACACCGCCACGGGTGAAGTGAGTGGTGGAACCCGTAAGACCCGCGGGGCTGATATTATGGTGCCCTTCTTCATCATGATGCTGATGTTCATGGTCATCAACATCGGGTCAGCCCCGCTGATCAACAGCGTTTTGGAAGAGAAGATGCAGCGTATCGCCGAGGTGTTGCTGGGCTCGGTGACTCCGTTCCAGTTGATGAGCGGCAAGCTGTTGGGCATGGTCGGCATGTCCATGACCATCTTGGCGGTTTATATGGTTGGTGGCGTGCTCGGAGCCAAGGGGGCCGGCTATGAAGAGTTCATCCCGTCGAACCTGGGCGTCCTGGTTTTTTGGTTCATCCTCTTTCAGGTTCTGGCGGTGCTCATGTTTGGGGCTGTCTTTATTGCCGTCGGCGCCGCCTGCTCGGACCTCAAGGAGTCTCAGAGCATGCTTATGCCGATCTACATTTTCATCGTGTTCCCGATGTTCGTCTGGTTGCCGGTCATCCGTGAGCCGACCAGCAGCTTCGCCCTGGCTCTTTCGCTCATCCCGCCAGCCACCCCCATGTTGATGCTGCTGCGAATCGCCGCCACTCCCAACATCCCGCTGTGGCAGCCGATTTTGGGGACGTTTCTGGTGCTGCTTACGACGATGTTCTGCGTATTCGTGGCTGGGCGAATCTTCCGTGTAGGCCTGTTGATGCAGGGCAAGGGAGCCAAGTTCAGTGATCTGATCAAGTGGGCGGTGCGCGGATAACCTGGATTATTCAGTGCCGCTCCCTTACGGTTGCGGCACTG
>JAGLWJ010000041.1 GCA_023133475.1 Phycisphaerae bacterium
GGGAAACATTGTCGTTGGGTACACTGGGGCACGAAGAACTGAAAACGTTGCCAAGTCAGCATTTCCAATCTGCTGGTAGGGCGGGTTCCACCCGCCGCACCATGCCACAACGGCGGGTGAAACCCGCCCTACAACGGAAACGCTTCCCATCCCACATTTTCCATTTTCCATTTATTCTCAATTCCGAGCACGTTTATCCAGGCGCGGGCACCGGGAGTGCGAGTTCCGTTGTCGGTTCGCTTGCTGCTTCCTGTTGAAGTCCCCGTCGCTGGATGTCGCAGGTGCGTATCAGCTTGTTGCCCCAAACATGATCCTGTAGGGGCACGTCACGGAAATCCTCCTGCCGACACTCGATCCATTCGCGACGGAAGAACCCGCGTTTGCCGATCTTGCGCCGGAGAATGATGTAGAAGAATGCGTGAATGTTGTCCACGATGTGGCTGATGTTGCGGATACGCTTCAGGCGACGCCAGAACATGATCGGGCGACCGTAGAAGACCTTGTGGGCTCGGGTGTAGGCTTCGTTGACCTGTTGTGGTGTAACTGTGGGGAGGTTCATAATGGCACCGCTGAGTTCGTAGTCGCCCCAGTCTTCGGTGTTCAAATACCCGTTGTGCTTGGCCCAGGCGAACATTTCGGTCCCCGGATATGGAGTGGTGATGTTGAAGATGGCCAAGTCCGGATCGAGTTGCAGGGCACAGTCGATAGTTCGCTGCATGGACTCGACGGTCTCTCCCGGGCTGCCCAGCATGAACGTGGTTCGCACTTCCAGGCCGACCTTTTTGGCTGTCTCGATGGCTTGGTAGGTCTTCTCGCGGTCGATGGGTTTTTTGATGTTGGCGAGAATCTGGTCGTCCCCGCTCTCGACGCCGAACATGACCTGATGGCATCCGCCTTCCTTAAGTGCCAAAGCCATCTGCTTATCAAAGCAATCGGTGCGCACAAAGGCGGTCCAACTGACTCCCAGTTGCCGCTCTTTCATCAACCGGCAAAAGCGCAGGGCATTCTTGCGGACCACGGTGAAGGTGTCGTCGTAGAATTGGATTTCTCGTATCCCATAGGTTCGCCGCAGGTGGGCGATTTCCTCGACCACCAGTTCCGCCGACCGCGTCCGCAGAGTGGTGTTGGCGCTGTTGCAGAAGGTGCATTTCCCCGGGCAACCCCGCGTCATCAGCATGTTGATTGCCGGTAGCCGACGGTAAGCCCCTATCGCCGGGTAATACTTCCGCATCGGCACGAGGTGATAGGCCGGCATGGGAAGCTCGTCCAGGTTGGTGATCACCTCGGCGGGTGGATTATGGGCCGCCTCATTCCCGATACGGTAGCTGACCCCGGCGATGTTTTCGACGGATTGGCCTGAGGCGATGCGGGCGAAGGTTTTCTCCCCGTCGCCCCGGGCCACCAGGTCGATGGCTGAGTTTGAGAGGCACTCGGAGGGCATGGCTTCGGCGTGCACGCCGCCGACAACGACGGTGCAACCGGGGTGCACCTCTTTTACGATACGAGCGATTCGATTGCCCGCCAGGGCTGTGGCGGTCATAAAGCTGATGCCCACATAGGAGGGCAAAATCCGCCTCAACGCCTCGCGAAACTCCGCGATGCCCCAACGCTCCACGTGCAGGTCGAACACTCGCACGCTCAAGCCCTGTTGTTCGGCGTAGGCTGCGATGCTCAGCAGCCCCAGTGGCGGCATGGCCCCTTTGATCCCATGCCATATGTTCTCATCCTTGCTGATCCAGGGCGGGTTTATCAGCAGGGCATCCACCTTCTCCACCAATGCTCCCGGCGAGTGATACGATGCAGGGCTCTTGAGATCGCAATCCAACTTTCGCGTCCTTTGCGATTATGGGGTCTTGGCACTCCTGTTCCCCCAATTATCGGAAGACTCACCAGGAGCATTGAGAATGGAGAATGGAGAATGGAGAAAATGGAAAATTGAAAATGAAAAATGGAAAATGAGGGAATGGGAAACATCGTCGTTGTATGCACATGCAGGTTAGCGAGGACAAGCCTTGTAGGGCGGGTTCTACCCGCCTTCCCGGCATGGTGCGGCGGGTGAAACCCATCCTACATCTGACTTTACAGGAAGCGTGCAATCCTTGGGCTTGTCGAGAGCACCCGGCGCCCGTACAATCTCAACCTTCCAAGAATAGGAGACCTGAAATGCTCGAACTGGATATTGGCGGGTGGTTGTTGGGGCCGGAATTCCTGGGTTCGCTGGCAGCGTTCATCAGCTCGATCCTGAGCTCAATTGCAGCCGTAATCATTGGGCGTGCCTTCGGCACGACTCCATAATCACCTCCTGACCCCAAGCGATGCCGGGGTTTGTGCGGGTAAGCTGCCGATGTTCGCAGGACTACCCTTTTCCAGGTAAGTCATAGCGATGGGCTTGGGTTTCGAAGGGAAATAGATGGTGCATGAATTGCTAAGCATTAGCATAGAGGTTCTCCCCAATCTTCGAGAGCATTTGCCACGCCTGATTTTGGATTGCATTGCGTTGGTCGCTATTGTTGTCTACTGGAGGGCATCGAGGAAACAGCGCCGATAGGGGAACGCCGCATAGGAATCTGTATACTATCAGTTGTAAGGCGGGTTCTACCCGCCGCGTGATGCCCAACGGCGGGTAAAACCCGCCCTACAACGGTGATTATGCCGTTTTCTCAGTTTTTACGCTCCATTTTTCACGCTCTCCTACTACACGCTCCGTTCTACACGCTCCCCTTCGGGTCGCCGCTAAACGCTATGGACTTGTCGCCGCTAAACGTTGCGGATTGTCGCCGCTGACCCACATGTTTCATGAGCGCAGAGACGCAGAGAACGCAGAGAAGAAGGGAGTGCACCCAACGACAATTGTTTCCTCTCCCCCATTTTCCATTTTTCATTTTCAATTTTCCATTTTCTCCATTCTCCATTCTCCATTCATCAAGTTCCCTATTCCGCTGGACTTTTACCGTTTCGGTGGGTATATTGCGGGATTAGGGGGTATCGTCCCAGGGGTAGGGGCGAGCACGTGGAATTCGTAGAGCACCCCAATTCACAAATTCGTCTAACCAGGAGGATGAGCATGGGCAGGAGTGTGGTGATTGTCGCAACGGCGTTAGCTGTGGTGTTGGCTGGAGTCGCGATGGGTGATCCGATGGAGTGGCCGACGTCCGGCGGGGGGAACGGGCATTTTTATGAAGCTATATTGGTGACCTCGGGGATCAGTTGGTATTCGGCGAACTCCGCCGCCCAGGCTACCGGTGGGTATCTGGCTACCATTCATTCCTGGGCGGAGAACTTGTTTGTCTACAACCTGGTGAGCGGGAATCCGGATTTCTGGTTTATCGATGGAGCCAACAATACACAAGGCCCCTGGCTTGGGGGGTATCAGCTGTCGGGTTCGCCGGAACCGGGTGGCGGGTGGTCCTGGGTAACCGGTGAGCCGTGGGGCACCTATACCCACTGGAGTCCCGGGGAGCCCAACAACACTGGTGGAAACGAGGATGGCCTGCAATTCTTTGCTGTTGGGACAAACCCAACTGATCGATCCTTTTGGAACGATGTCAGGCGTCAGAATAACATTTTGGGGTATATCGTCGAGTACGATCCCGTCGCCCCGACGATCACCAGCCATCCAGTCAGCCAGACCGCCTGCGTGGGGGACAGCGTGACCTTCAACGTAACCGCGACCGGGACGCCACCACTACACTATCAATGGAGAAAGGACGGGATTTGCATCGCTGGGGCAAACTCGACAAGCTATACCATCAATTGGGTAACGGAGAGCTGGGCCGGGGGATATGCTTGCGAGGTGACCAACGCGGTTGGTAACGTGTTCAGCAACACGGCATTTTTGACGGTCGAGGTAGCCCCGTCGATCACCTCCGATCCCTCAAACACATCAACTTGTGAGGGTGGGGCTGTGAGCTTCAGCGTCACCGCCGGCGGAACCGCACCGTTGACTTACCAATGGCGAAAGGATGGCGTGCCCATCGGCGGCGCCAACAACAGCACCTACCTGATCGACCCTGTGCTTGCCGGCCATGAAGGTGACTATGACGTGGTAGTGAGCAACGCCTGCGGCAGCGTAACCAGCCAAACGGCAACATTAACCGTGTTTACGGCGCCTAAGATTCTGGAGGAGCCGGACCACGTAATAGCCTGCGAAGGCGAATCCGCTGTGTTCCAGGTCGTGGCTGTCGGTAATCCTATCCTGCACTATCAGTGGTACCACAACGACTTGCCCATCCCCGGCGCCACCGACTGGAGATACGGCATCGAACAGGTCAATCCGGAACATGCCGGATACTACTGGTGTGTGGTGGCCAACGAGTGCGGCGAGGTTCACACCCGCCAGGTAAGCTTGACGCTCGGAGAGGCGCCGGTTATCCACGAGCATCCGGAGTGCCAACGCGTCTGCGAGGGAGAGGAGGCACGGTTCGTGGTGACAGTCACCGGGACTCCGAACCCCGAGTATCAATGGCGAAAGGATGAAGAGCCCATCCCCGGAGCCACCGACAATGAATACACCATCGCCTCCGCTGAACTGGAGGATATCGGGGGATATGACGTGCTGGTGACCAACGAGTGTGGCGAGGAGTTGAGCCACCGTGCGGACCTGCGAGTGGACCTGTCACCGCGTGGCGACGTCGATCGCGATTGCGACATCGACTTGCGCGATTATCGGGTATTTGAACAATGCCTGTCAGGCCCATACGTTCCACCTCCGCCCCCTCCGCCTCCGCCATTGCGTCAACTGGATCGCGTGGATTGCATCATCGAGTTCGATTTTGACGACGACCACGACGTGGACCTCGACGACTTCGGCATATTCCAGGGGATATTTACGGGAAGCCTCTAAAAGAGAGTGTTTGGCAAGTATCTGTAGGTCGGGTCTGCGGACCCGACCTACAGGCTGTGGATTGAACCGGGAGGGCGAGGTTCGCCCTTCCAAGGGCGTCGCCGGCAGCTAGGAACCAAATGGTGGGTTTCACCTCGCTCCGCGAGGTTCCACCCACCCTACTGATAGCTTAACTCGAGGTACAACATGGAACAGGAACCCATCATTGGGATCGACTTGGGCACGACTAATTCAGAGGTGGCTATCCTTGAGGGTGGGCGTGCCCACGTGATTTTGGAGGACGGTCAGGCCCTCCTCCCTTCGGTGGTTGGCCTGAGCGACGATGGCCAACTGCTAGTCGGCGAAGCCGCTCGCAACCAGTGGTTGCTGGCTCCGCAACGCACCCTTCGTTCGGTCAAGCGGCGGATGGGAGAGGATGTCAAGCTCACCATGGGCGACCAGGAGTTCTCTCCGCAGGAGGCATCGGCGATGATCCTGCGGGAGTTGAAGCTTCGGGCCCAGAAGCATCTGGGGCGAGAGGTTTCCAAGGCGGTCATCACCGTGCCGGCTTATTTCAACGACGCCCAGCGTCAGGCCACCCGCGAAGCGGGCGAACTGGCTGGTCTGGAAGTGGTTCGCATCATCAACGAACCCACCGCCGCGTCCCTGACCTACGAGGCGAATCAGAGCGAGTCGCAGAAGATTCTGGTCTACGATCTGGGCGGCGGCACGTTCGACGTGAGCATTGTCCAGATCGAAAAGAACGTGGTCGAGGTCCTCGCCAGCCACGGGGACACGCATCTGGGTGGTGACGATTTTGACAAGCTGCTTATCGATCATGTGGCTGATGGGTTCAAAAACGAGCACGGAGTCGATTTGCGTGAGGACCTTCGTGCCAATGCGTGCTTGTGGCGTGCTGTTGAGCGGGCCAAAATCCGCCTCTCCGCCGAACCATACGCCAGGATCGAAGAGGAATTCATCATTCAAAAGAAGGGTAAACCGCTGCATCTGTCCATCGAGGTGAGCCGCGATGAATACGAGGGCATGATCCGCCCGCTGATCGAGCGCACCATGAAGGCGGTGCAGACCAGCCTGGAAAACGCCGGGTTGCAGGCTGAACAGATCGACCGAATCGTCCTGGCTGGTGGTGCCACGCGCACCCCATTGGTGGGCAGCGAGTTACAAGAGCGCACGGGGCGCGAGCCGCATCTGGAGGTTGACCCGGACCTCTGTGTGGCCATGGGAGCCGCCATCCAGGCGGGGGTCATCGCCGGGGCTGATGTCGGAGCCGTTTTGGTGGACATCACTCCGTACACGTTTGGGGTGAGTTGCCTGGGGATGCAAAACGGCATGCCCTACCCGCATTGCTTCAGCCCGATCATCCACAAGAACACTCCCTTGCCGGCATCGCGCACCCAAGCCTATTACACCACATACGACAACCAGGAGCGTGTCGATATACATATCTACCAGGGCGACGACCCCGACGCCCTGAAGAACACGCTCATCGGGCGCTTCACCATCGAAGGGCTGAGCGATGCCCCGGAGAACAACCCGATCACCTGCGGGATCGATCTGGACCTGGACGGCATCCTCAAGGTCACTGCCCGCGAAAAGGTCAGCGGGCTCGAAAAGCACATTGTCATCGACAATGCGATCAGCCGATTCGAGGAAGAAGGGATGTCCGTCGCCGCTGAGCGGCTTAAACATTTGTTCGGCGACACCGAAGAAAAAGGCGAAACCACCTCACAAGATGAAGCCGTCTCCGAGGAAGAGAACGAAACCACCCAAATACGAACACTTCTGGAGCGGGTGCGTGGGCAGTTGCCGGGCTTCGCCCAGGAGAACCAGGACGACGTCATCGCTCTGATCGAAGACATTGACGATGCCCTGCACAAAGGTGATCTGGGCCAGGCTCAAACGAAAGCACAGGAACTCGAGGATATCCTTTTCTACTTGGACGAGGCATGATGGGCGACGAGCAGAAGCGACAAACACCTCCTCACCGGCAGCGGTGCCCGACTTGCAACGCCGCCCGGCAAGGCGAGCGGATTTGCCGGCGATGCAAGAGTGATCTAAGTATCCTTGTCCAGCTCGAAGGTTACGCGGATGGGCTGCGCCGGCGTGCGCAACACTGTTACGCGCGTGGTTGGTATCGCCAGGCCGCCTCGTTGGCTCAAACTGCCGTCTCTTTGGAGTCCTCCCCCGAGAATTTGCGGTTGCTTGCTTGTGCCTGTTTGCTGTCCGGCGATTTCGCGCGAGCGTGGCGGACAGCCAAGCAGCTTACCAGGAGCGCAGGCTCGCAGTAAACCCGAGGTTGCCTCGTTGCCTCTTGCCTTTCCACCACGGATTTACTGAATATTCACTACAAAGGACTTTGCGCTGTAGTGCTAAGCTACGCCCGATAAAGAACAAATAGCTTTTATCGTCCGATTTTATCTAAACCGGCTATGGGAGTGCTCCGAAACTTATAGGGACCTACAGAGTTCCCGGATAGAGCCGGTGCCCAACACCGGGTGACTGGGAGCTGACATTGTTCGAGAGGTCCACCGGGGAAGTCGTAGTGAAGTGAACATCGACTTCCTTATCACCGCACACGGCTGTGCGGTGCGCAGTGGCTATTCTGGTGCCGCTGTCCCCTGTCAGGGAGGATGTTATGACTCGCATCAACACGAACATTCCCTCAATTATTGCCCAAGGCCGCATGCGCAACAACCTGCTCGATCAGAACACGCGTTTGGAACGCTTGAGCACCGGTCTGCGTATCAACCGGGGGGCTGACGATCCGGCAGGTCTGATCGCCTCGGAGACCCTGCGCTCGGAGATTAGCGGCATTGCCCAGGCAATGGCCAACTCTGAACGGGCCATCAACATGCTGGCCACCGCCGAAGGCGCCCTCAACGAGATATCCGCTCTCTTGCTGCACATCAAGGGTTTGGTCGTGGAAATGGCCAACGAAGGGGGGTTGGGCGACGAAGAAGTCGCCGCAGACCAGCTTGAGATAGACTCCATACTCTCCAGCATCGATCGCATCTCCAACACCAGCCAATTCTCCGGCAAGAAACTGCTCAACGGCTCACTGGACTACACCCTCTCCAACGTGGACACCAATTGCCTGGCATCAGTCCAGGTATACGGCGCACGTATCCCCGAGTCCAGCACGAAGTCCGTGGTGGTGCAGGTGACCAACTCCGCCGAAACCGCAACACTGGGGTTCGACAATGCCGACAAAGCCACCAGCGCAGTAACCATCGAATTGGCAGGCCAAAGCGGGACCGAGATTCTGTCATTTGTATCGGGCACCACATTCGCCCAGATTATCACCGCCGCTAATGATCTCACCACCGCCACGGGAGTGTCCGCATCGCTCAGCGGCACCGCCCTGCGGTTCGACAGCACCGGTTACGGCAGCGACGCCTATGTGAGCGTCAAGTCGATTAACGGAATTTTCGTCCAAGGCGCTCAGCAGGTCGATTCCGGGGCGACCTCCACCGATTACGGTGTGGACCCCTCCGTGCTGGTTAACGGTCAGCAAGCCAGCACCAATGGGCTGAGGATCGACAGCCGCACGGCAACCCTCGACGGAAGACTCTACCTGGACTCCGATTTCGCCCAGTCCGCCACCACCACCACCTTCCGAATCACCGGGGGCGGCTCGCTGTTCCAACTAGGCCCCGAGGTCAGCCCCCTGGGGCAGGTCCACGTGGGGCTTCAATCCGTCTCCACCGCCAACCTGGGCAACGCCGTAGTGGGCTTTCTCAATACCATCAAAACCGGCGGGACCTGTGCGGTCGATCAGGGCAACTACATCGTGGCGGAGGACATCGTCAACCAGGCGATCAATCAGATCGCCGTATTCCGCGGCCGGCTGGGGAACCTGGAGAAAAACCAGATTCGCACCAACATCAACAGCCAACAAATCGCCCTGGAAAATGTGACTTCCGCTGAATCGGTCATCCGCGACGCCGACGTCGCCGTGGAGGTGTCCGCCATGACCCGAGCCCAGATACTGGTCCAGGCCACCCAGTTGACCCTCAGCGTTGCCAACCAGCAACCGCAGTTAGCACTACAATTGCTCGGCTAGATAGTAGGGTGGGTGGAACCTCGCGGAGCGAGGTGAAACCCACCAACTGGGGACGAGTCAGTTGTAGGGCGGGTTCTACCCGCCTTTGTGGCTACATCTTATTAACCGGTGTGGTGGGTTCCGCTTCGCTCCGCGAAGCTCCACCCACCCTACATCTGCTCGAAACCAAATGGTTAGTGGCGCAGAGTGTGCGGGAGTATCTGCAAAGCCTGCCTCCAGCCCTCCTGATGTAAGTGCCGATATCGAAGGTGAGTGTGTACGGTTCACCCGCGCTGCTCCGGCACGGGTGTGATACAAGCGAGGCCTAATATGGCTGGTTTTAGTACCGCAGTGGGGCTGGTTTCCGGGTTGCCCACCGCCGAGCTGATCGACGGGTTCATGCAGATCGAGCGGCGCCCGATCAACCTGCTCGAGTCCCGCGTGGCGGCGATTCAAACCAAGCGAACCGCCTGGGCCGAACTCACCGCCCGCCTGCTGTCGGTCAAAACCATGGTCGCCCGCTTCAACAAAAGCGCCTTCTTCAGACACTTCAATACCACCAGTTCCGACGAAAATGTGCTCTCCGCAACGGCAGGCGAGCACGCCACCGCCGGAACGTACCAGTTCGTGGTGCACTCGCTGGTCGGCAATCATCAGTTGATCGGCAAGGGGCTGCACGACACGGACACCACCCCGGTGGGTGCGGGCACTCTTACGCTGGAGATAGGCCATGGCAAGGTCAACCCCGGCACTACCCTCGACCAACTCAACGGCGGGCAGGGCGTGCACCGCGGCAGCATCCGTATCACCGACCGCACCGGAGTCGCCGCGGACATCGATCTTTCCAGGGCGATCATGCTCGATGACCTCGTGGAGCAGATCAACACCCAGGCATCCATCAATGTCGAGGCACGGATCAACGGGGATTGCATCATTCTGGAGGACCTCAATTCCCCGGGGTCGGTGGTGGGCAATCTGTCGGTGGTGGACCTCGCCGGCGGAGCCATGGCGGCGAGTCTGGGGCTGGCTCAGAGTGTGGCGGGCAATACCATCACCGGAAAAGACCTGGTCCACCTGACAGACTCCACACCCCTGGACCTGCTCAATGATGGCAACGGAATTCGCCGCCACATAGCCGGTTACGATTTTCGCATTACGCAGGGTTTTTTGCACTCTTTTGATGTCTCCCTGGCTGCGGACCTGGCCAAGAACCCGCAGACCAGCCTGGCTCAGTTGAACAACGGGCAGGGAGTTCGTCTGGGCACGATCCGCATCACCGATCAGAGCGGGGCGACCGCCGAGATCGACCTGTCCGCCGCCACGACGGTCCAGGATGTGCTGGATGCGATCAACAATTCCGGTATCGGGGTTTCCGCCATTGTCGGGCGCGATTACATCCAGCTTAACGACACCACCGCCACACCCGACGACGACGACGTAAACCTCAAGATCGAAGATGTCACCGGATATGCCGCCCGCGACCTGGGCATTGCGGTGGACACCGACACCGGCAGCCATGTGGGAAGTGAGATTTTTCGCATCACCACCATCGGCGACGTCATCCGGGCCATCAACTACGCCCCGGGCAACGATACGCCGGGGCAGCAGGTGGTTGCCTCCATTTCCGCCGACGGCAATGGGATTGTGCTTACCGACGAATCGTCCGGTGGCACCGCACCGTTGACCATCGAAGCCATGGAACTAAACGGCGTGGTGTCCAGTGCGGCAGCGGACCTGGGCATTTTGGGCGAGTTTGCCTCGGGGTCCACGACCCGCCGCGATCTTATCGCCGGGCCTGACAGCGTGTTGCTCAGTTCACTAAATGGTGGGCGGGGCATCACCACCAAGGGGGCGGTGGAGTTCATTGCCCGGGACGGCACCCTCACCGAGATCGACTTCAGCACCGCTCAGACCTTGCAGGGCGTGCTCGACTTGATCAACACCACCTCCGAGACGTCGAAGATTTCCGCCTCGATCAACAACGCCGGCAACGGCATCGAGATTACCGACCTCTCGGGAGGCAGTGGGAATCTGCTCATCACCGATCTGGCTGACGGGACCATTGCTGAGGGCCTGGGCATTGCCGGGGCTCAGGCGGCGTCCACCCTGAACGGAGGGAATCTGCAACTGCGATACGTTTCGGAGAACACCCGCCTGGAAGACCTCAACTACGGGTCGGGGATTCGCCCCGGATCGTTCAAGATCACCGACAGTGCCGGGGTGGTGACCACGGTGAAGGTCGGCGACCAGCAGAAGACCCTCGATGACATCATCAATCTTATCAACTCCGGGGCCGCGACGGTGACCGCCCGGATCAACGACACCGGGGATGGGTTGCTGATCACCGATGACGCCGGCGGTGATAAGCAGCTTTCCATTGTCGATCTGGAGGGCGGTTTCGCCGCCGCCGACTTGAATATCCTGGGCGAGGCGGCTGACGGCACCACCAGCGTTGACGGCTCCTACGAGATCACCATCGAAGTGGACGCGGACGACACCCTCAACGACGTGGTGGCCAAGATCGGCGATGCCACCAAGCACGTGGAGGCGGGGGTGCTCAACGCCGGAGGAGTCAACGGATACCGCCTGACATTGTCCTCACTGGTGGGCGGGTTGGATGGCGAATTGGTCTTTGACTCCGGTGGAACGGGGCTGGCGATGGACACCCTGGTCCGGGCCCAGGACGCGGTGGTGTTTCTCGGAGGGGCATCCGGGAACGAATCACTGGTCATTACCAGTTCGACCAACACCCTGACGAACGTGATCGGGGATGTCACCATTGACCTGGTGGGCACCTCGGACGATCCGATCACGCTCTCCATCTCCCAGAACGTGGACAATGTGGTCTCGGATGTCGAACTGTTTGTGACCAATTTCAACGCGGTCCTGGATCGCATCGACGAATACACCATGTTCAACCCCGAGACTCTCGAGCGTGGTATTCTCCTGGGAGACTCCACCGTGCGGCGTATTCAGTCGCGGCTTAACCGCTCCACCACGCACCGCTACGAGAACGTCCCTGCCGCGCACTCGCGAATGTTCAGCATAGGCCTGACGGTCGGTTCCGGGGGGCGGTTGCAGTTCGACGAGAGTGAGTTCCGCAAGGCCTATGACAATGATCCCGAGTCTGTGGAACTGTTCTTCAATACGGCGGAGACCGGGTTGGGAAGTTATCTCGAGGAGATGTTTGACGACCTGACCCGCGGTGAGGATGGGTTGGTCAGCCAGGCGGAGGACGTGTTGGCCAACAGTGAGCAGTTGCTCCGCGACCGCATCGACACTCTCGAAACCTTGCTCGATAAAAAGCGCACCCGCCTGGAGCGTCAGTTCCTCGCCCTCGAGGAGTCTCTGGCCAAAATGCAAGACCAGCAAAACGCCCTGATGCCCCTCCTGTCCCAGATGCAGTGGTGAAGTTAGCTTGGAATGGAGAATGGATGTAGGGCGGGTTCCACCCGCCGCACTATGCGAAGAAGGCGGGTAGAACCCGCCCTACAGCTTGTCGCCGCTGACCCACATTTTTCATGAACGCAGAGACGCAGAGAGCGCAGAGAGGGAGGAAGTGCACCCAACGACAATGTTCCCCATCCCCCCATTTTCCATTTTCCATTTTTCATTTTCCATTTTCTGCGTGCTTGCCGGACCGCCATGGCGCGGATAGAAAAAGCGCATGTTATCGAAAAAAAGCTCTCTATACTCGGTCGGTTCCCGCTCGATGCGACGGTTTGAAGCGGTGTTTTCAGCCGTGGTGTTGGCGGTGATGGTGAATGTGGGGTTGGCCCAGGAGGTCACGGCGGGCAGGTGGCTGGTGAACCACGGGCATAGCCTGGGGCTTGCCACGCTCCACCCCACCGTGGACGACGCCGAGCGAGTGCTGGTGTGGATGGAGGCGGCGGCACGGATCAACCCGGACTTGGCGGAGGCCTATCTGTGGCAGTACGACCTGCTCCGGCGGCTGAACCGAACCGAAGCGGCAAAGGCGGCTTTGAAGTCATACTGCAAGCTCAATCCTACAGACATCACCGCCGAACTCGATTTGATCGACTGGCAATTCGAGGCTTGTCAGTCGGTAGAGGCACGGTTGGCGTTCTGTGCTGAAAGGTTGAAAGCGGGCGGGTTGCCCCCGTTGGTGCGGAGTGATCTGCATCGGCGTATGGCGGAGCTGTTTCGCAGAAGTGGTGATCGGGAGCAAGCAGAACGGTATGCCGGCAAGGCGCTGGAGGCGTTTTCCGGAAATGCGGAAGCCCACAAACTGCTGGTGGAGCTGGCGGATGAGCGGGATCGCCCGGTGCGACAGGTGCGGTGGTTGCTGGCGACTATCGCGGCTTTACCGGCGGATGTGGTGAACATGTGGAATCTGGCGCGGGTGCTGGATGATCTGTCGTTGCATGGCGAGTCAGCCAAGTGGTACGAACGAGTGTCGGCAGCGTTCGAGCGTCATCCGGGAAGCGGGCAGGTTCCAGTGGATTTGCTGGTGGATTTCGCCGCCTGCCATGCAGACCAAGGCCAATACGTGCAGGCGGTGGAGAAGACTGAGCAGGTTTTGCAGGTTGACCCCAATGCGGTAGAGGTGCGTGTGTTGCTGGTGGAGGTGCTCCGGAAGATGGGGCAGGCTGAGGCGGCGGATCGCCACTTGGCGGTTTTGAAAAAGCAGTTCAAGGAACTGGAGCCGGCGTCCATCGGGCAAGATGAGCCGGCTCGTGCCTATCAAGCGGCGTGGTATTACCTGCGTGCGGAACTCGATGCCCGGCGTGCGGTGGATTTCGCCGCGCGTGCGTTGGAGTTGGCGCCTGAGTCCGGCGAGGTTCAAGTGGTGTACGGTCTGGCCAGGCTGGCGGTTGGAGAGGCTGACGAAGCCGCCAGAGTGCTGAGCCCGCTAGCTGGCGAGAACCAATGGGCGGCTGCCGGTTTGGGCGAAGCCTTGTCGGCACAGGGTAAGGCGGAAGAATCGCTTAAGGTGTTGCGTGCCGGTGAGGGGTTGCGTTATTCCGGCCCGGCGTATGAGCGGATCGTGACAGCTTTGGCGACACGGCAGGCAGAGCCCGCGGCGATTCCACCCCACACGGCGGTTCTGCAAGCCTTGCGTGGGTTCGACGAGCGAGTGCTTTCGTTTGCGGCGCAACCGGAGCGGGTACTGCGTCTGGAGGCTATGGTGTCGCCCGAGGGGTGGAGCTATGGCCAACGGTGGGTTTGCCGGCTGCGTTTGTGCAATAGCGGCCCTTTCCCGATCTCGGTGGGGCGAGGGCGGATGGTGGCCGGCGATGTGTTGGTCAGTCTGAGGTGGGGTGATAAGGCTGACGAACAATTGCTTAACTATTTGCCGCTGTCGTTGGCATTGAAGCCGGTATTGGCTGCCGGGGAGGCTGTCACGCTTTGTGCAACTCTGGACGTGGGGGCGGCTGGCATTCTCGCAAGGTCGGCGGCGCAGCGGGAACTGACGCTTACCTTTAGTTTTCTGTTGGACCCGATGGCGGCGGGGTCGCGGATCCGGGTTTCCGCGTTGGCGAACTATCCGGCAGTGGTTGTCGAAGTGAAACGCATGGGGGCGGATGCGTCGCGGGCTGGTATGCAGGTGTTGGCTGATTTGCTGCGCGAAGGCGCTGAGGCGGATCGTATTCTAGCAGTGCAGACGTTGGCAGGGTTGCTGGCTGAACGCGAGGCGGGGCGTGGTTCGCCGTCTGGTTACCACATGCGGCGTGTGGATGAAGTGAAGCTTCGCCGGCTGCTTTTGGCGGCGTTGGCTGATCCCACACCGGTGGTGCGTGCGGCGGTGTTGGATAGTCTGCGGATGGTGAAGCCCGGCCCGCGAATGTTGGAGCAGATGGCGCCTTTGCTATCGGACACAAGCTGGGTGGTGCGCCTGCTGGGTGTTGACGTGCTGGGCGAAACGCAAGGTGAAGCATTCCGGCCGGTATTGGAGCGCATGTCGTCCGGCGACCCGGATGAATTGCCCCGCCGCCTGGCAGGACTGAGTTTGAAGCGTCTGGAATAGGGGAAGGCAAGAGGCAAGAGGCAATAGGGAAGAGGCAACAAGGCAACAAGGCAACGAGGCGGTAAGTGTAGGGCGGGTTCCACCTGCCGCGTCATGCTGAACGGTTGGAATTGGCGAACAGATCATCGCCAATCCCACATTTTCCCGTGCTCCGTGCTCCGTGCTCCGTGCTCCACGCTCTGTGCTCCGTGCTCCACGCTCCCCTTCGGGTCGCCGCTAAACGCTATGGACTTGTCGTCGCTAAGCGTTGCGGATTGTCGCCGCTAAATACCCCGGCGCCGTTGCGAGCGTCCACATTCTCCATTCTCCATTCTCCATTCTCCATTCTCCATTCTCCATTTTCCAGATGATCGGTCCGTCCTGACTATTTTTTTGCTGCAATCCTTCAGGTGGTGCTTTGCGCGGATTTATGGCGAGGCGTTTTTTTAGTCTGTAGGTTGGGGTGGCGTAGGGTTGTGGTTTGGCGGCGTTTTGGGCCACTGTAATGATTCGTATTGCACTTTGCGCGCGTTGGGATTTCAGTAGTTTTTCGGTTCCGATCGAGAATTCCAAATGGGTCTGGAGGCCTGCAATCCTGAGTCACTGTAATCATTCGCACCGTGCTTTGCGCGTGCCGGATGAAAGTGTGTTCTTGCATTCTCTTAACATTTTCGGCACATAGAGTGCTTGAACCATTGTGGTGCAGGGCTTATACTGGATGATGCGATATGGAGGAGGGCACGCCCTTCTCGGAAGCGAAGAGGAATCATAATGCGTAGAACCGTGCCAGGTAGATGTCTCCGCGCCGGTTTCATCCATTATAGCAATCCCAATCGAGATTTGTTTGTGTGTGGGCGGTATCGGCATGCCGGTTGCGGTCGGCCTTGTCATGCCATAGTGTTGTCATCTATTGCGATGAATATGCCTGGTTTGTGAAATTACTTGTTACAGGAGGCCCCGATGCGACTTGGAAATCTAAGTGTCAGAGTATGGTCATTTGCCGTGGTGGTGTTGATGGTTGTAGTGTGCGGTGCTGCAGCCGAGGAGTTATGGGTGTCCGCCGGCCCCGGTGGAGCTGCGACGATTACGACAACGAGTTCGACCGCTGCACCGCAGGTTCTGGTGGGCAGGTCCGATAGCGGCGGATTTGCCGGCAGCGTGGAGGTGCCGGGTTTCGGCATTGCCGCCAAGAAGACGCCTGGTGGGGAGTTTTTGGAGTTGGGTTGGCCTGACGCCTCGATTGCCGGGGCGGTGGGCGAGCCGGCATTGCCGGTAGTGCGGCGTTTGTTCGTGGTGCCGCACGATGCGGTGGTGACGCTTCACTACCGGGAAGGCGAGAGCACAGTGCTGGACTTGGCTGATGCGGGTTTGCCGGACGTCATGCCCGTGCAGTTGCCGATCGAGAAGCTCCCCGGAGCCCGCGAGCGGGCGGTGTTCCAGTACGACGATGCGGCTTACAGTGTTGCCTCAGTTCCGAGCGAGCGGGCTGTCTGCGAGGAGGTGGGCATCGTTCGAGGCCAACGCCTGTTCCTGCTGGAAGTGCGCCCGCTGGAGTACAATCCGGTGGCGCAGACGCTGACTTATTGGCCCGAGTTGCAGGTCGAGGTGCAGTTCGAGGGCGGGCGTGAGCCGGAGGTTTTGCTGACGCCGTTCCCGGGTCTGCGGAAGGTGGTGCTCAATCCCGATCAGATTAGTGACGTTTCGCGGCGTGGGTCGGGTAATTACCTGATCGTAGTAGCCAGCACGTTCGAGACAGGTATCGCCGCCTTTGCCGATGCCAAGTCGGCCCAGGGCTTCGACGTGACCACCTGGGTGCCTTCGTCATCGAGCAGTACGGCAATCAAGAGCCACATCCAAGGCCTATGGGATGCCGGGCAGGCGCTGGATTACATCCTGCTGGTTGGCGACACCAACACCATCTCGCATTGTGTTGGGGGTGGCACGGGCTCGCCAGACACCGACCTGCCGTACGTGTGCATGGATGGCAGCACCGATTGGCATCCGGACATCGCCATCGGGCGGTTTCCGGTGCGCACCGCCGCACAGCTTCAGGCCATGGTGGACAAGACCCTCTATTACGAGAACGGGCCGCTGGCGGACCCGGACTATCTGAAGCGAGCGGTGTTTATGGCTTCGACGGACAACTATACGGTCAGCGAAGGCACACACAACTGGGTGATCGAAAACCACATGGACCCCAACGGGTTCGTGTCGGACAAGCTGTACACGATGACGTACGGCGCCACCACCCAGGATACGCGGAACTCGTTCAACGACGGGCGGTTCTTCGGCATCTACAGCGGGCACGGTGGCACGTCCTCGTGGGCGGACGGCCCGCCGTTTTCCCAGAGCGACGTGAACGGGCTGACCAACCAGAACATGTACGCCTTTGTGATGAGCTACGCCTGCGTGACCGGTTCGTACACGGCTGACGAGTGCTTCGTGGAGACGTGGGTCCGTGCTGCCGGCAAGGGTGCGGTGGCGATGTACGGTTCGTCGGTGAACAGCTATTGGACCGAGGACGACGTACTGGAGAAGAGGCACTTCGATGCCATCTTCGATGCGGAGGACGACGTTCCAGCAGAACTAGGCCCGGTATGGAACGACACGCTGATGCGTTACCTGGCGGAGATGGGCACCGGGTCGACGACCCGGCGGTACTTCGAGATGTACAACCTGATGGGCGACCCGAGCCTGCGTTTCCCCGGGGCCTGCTCCGATGCCGGAACCGTCGTGCTTGACAAATCCAAGTACGCCTGCATGAGCACCGCAATCATCACGGTGGGCGACTGCGGTTTGAACCTCGACGATAACGTGGTCGAGTATGTGACAGTCAGTGTTGACTCGACCACCGAGACGGGCGTCGAGCAGGTGACCCTGACCGAGACCGATGCCTCCTCGGCACAGTTCGATGGTTGGATCGACATAAGCACAACCGACGCTGCCGGGGTGCTCTGGGTGACTGCCGGCGATACCATCACGGTGACCTACATCGACGCGGACGACGGCGCGGGCAATACCGACGTGGTGGTGACCACCACCGCCGTGGTGGACTGCACGCCGCCGGTAATCTCGAACGTGCACGCCATCGATGTCCAGCCGCGGCGGGCGACGATCACCTTCGACGCCGATGAGCCGGTGCGTGGGGTGGTGCACTACGGCCCATCGTGCGACAATCTGCCTGAGATAGTCGTCGGCAGCACCTACGCCGCTTCGCCGATGGTGAGCGTCACCGGGCTGCAAGACAACACTACATACTACTACACGGTCGACGCCAAGGACGAAGCCGGCAACGGGGTCAGCGATGACAACGGCGGAAACTGCTACATGTTCTCCACCCCGGAGGTGCCGGACTTCTTCACCGAGCTGTTCGGCGACGGCGAGGGTGCTTTCGATCTGGCGGACAAGAGCCTGATTTTCTCGCCTAACGGCTCGACCGACTTCTACGACGGCTGTGTCGAGGAAGACATCACCAGCCTGCCGACCGACCCGGCCGGCGGCACATCCTTTAGCATGTCGGACGATGATTACGAAACGGTGACACTTTCGGGCGGGGCTTTGGTGTGGTTGTACGGCACCAGCTACAGCACGTTCTATCCGTGCAGCAACGGTTACATCACCTTCGTGCATGGGGAAACCGGATATACCGAGTCTCTCGAAGCCCACTTTGCGGGCATACCGCAAATCTCGGCGTTGTTCGACGACCTGAACCCCAGCACGGGGGGCAGCGTCAGTTGGAAGCAACTTGACGACCGTGCGGTGGTGACCTGGGAGAACGTGCCCGAATACTCCGACGGCGGGTCGAACACCTTCCAGGTGGAGATGTTCTTCAACGGCGATATTGTGATCAGCTATCTGAGCGTGTCTTCCGCAGACAGCTTGGTGGGGTTGTCCAAGGGCACCGGCCTTGACCCCGACTATTACGAATCCGATCTGTCGGGGATGGGCAATTGTGGCCCCAAGCCGCCGCAGGCATTTGATGGGAGCGAGAGCACGCCGGTGTACATCCCGATTATCGTCACGCTGCAAGCCACTGATGACGGCTTGCCCGATCCGCCGGCAGCCTTGGACTACATCATCCTCAAGCGGCCGGATCACGGCGTATTGACGGATATCGAAGACGGCAGCACGATCACCACGGTGCCCTACACACTGGCCAACCACGGGAACACTGTCGAATACACTCCGTATCCATGCTACAACGGCGAGGACAACTTGTGGTTCAAGGTCAATGACGGTGGTGTGCCCGAGGACGGTGGCGACTCGAATCCTGCCAGCGTGACGTTCAGTGTGACGGTGAGCGAGGGGTCGGCGCAGGTGGTCCACGACTTCCCGCTGGACACTGATCCGGGTTGGTCGACCGACGGCCTGTGGGGCTTTGGTGCCCCGCTCGGCGGCGGATCACATGCCGGTGACCCCGCCAGCGCATACACCGGGTCCAACATATACGGTTACAACCTCTACGGCGACTATTCCCACAACATGATCGAGATCATGCACCTGACCACCACGGCGCTGGATTGCTCGAATCAGTTGGGGACCGAGTTGCAGTTCCAGCGCTGGTTGGCGGTCGAGGCCGGCGTGTTCGACCATGTCAGCGTGGGGGTGTCCAACGACGGGTCCAAGTGGACCACGGTGTGGGACAACTCCACCAAAGAAACCATCAGCGAGACATCCTGGTCGCTGCACAGCTACGACATTTCGCAGGTGGCCGACGGTGAGGAGACGGTGTACATTCGCTGGGGCATGGGCCCGACCGACGGGGGCACTCGCTATCCGGGGTGGAACATCGACGACGTGACCATCTCGGCGGTGCGGGTGCCGCCCTGCGATTTCAACGGTGACAACACGGTGGACCTGTTCGACTTCACCATTCTCACCGCGTGCTTCTCGGGGCCTGATGGGGAGATGCCCCCGGGTTGCGATTGTGCGGACCTGGACAACGACGATGACGTTGATCTGGCTGATTTCTCCGTCTTCCAGAAAGAACTACCCGCATCATAAAGCGGGTTGAGTGCGTTTGTGAGGCCGGTGCCACACACCGGGCACCGGCCTCCTGCTTTTGAGCTACTAACCAAGGAGAGGTGATCATGACGAATTCTCATTCTATCGAGAGAGGTTGGAGCGGTTGTGCCCGGGTGATTGGCGTGACGGCGATGGTGGCATTGGTGATGGTTTGCACATCCGGTGCCGCGCTGGCGGAGCGCCAGGCGGTCAGAACCACCGTGCTGGAAAACACACCGGAGCGGATCGTTATCGACTATCAGATGGGCCAGTTCACCGAGCAGGCGGTGGAGATCAACGGGCGCAAGTGCACGCAGATCAAGCTGGGCAAGGAAAGCCTGCTCAAGACCAAAGGCGCCCCGTCGCTGCCCAACGTCTGCCGCAGCATCCAGATTCCCAACGACGCCAGAATGGCGGTCAGGGTGCGGGTTGCCGATTACTATGACCTCGACGGCATCGAGGTAGTTCCCTCGAAGGGCTATATTTTACGCAAGGTCAACCCCGCGGACGTGGCGTATACGTTCGGGTCGCAGTACCAGCAGGACGCCTTTTGGCCGGCGGAGTTGGTGTCGATGCGCGATCCTTACATCATGCGTGATTGCCGTGGTGTGGTGGTCGAGATCAACCCATTCCGCTACAACCCGGTCACTCGCACGTTGCGTGTCTACACCCGGGTTACGGTGGAGGTGGTTTCAGTGGGCCTGGGCGAGATTAATGTCCTGCACCGGGTGCGTGCGGCTGATGACCTCAGCCTGGCATTCCACAAGCTGTACCAGCGACACTTCCTGAACTATGGGGCAGAGCAGCGTTACGATCTGCTGGATGAAGAGGGCGATATGTTGATCATCTGCCACGGTACGTGGCTTGGCAACGTCCAGCCGCTGGCGGACCACAAGAACGCGCGTGGTATCGACACCACGGTGGTGAATGTTTCCGACATCGGGAACAACGCCGCCTCGATCAAGACCCACATTCAAACCCAGTATGATAGCGGCAACCTGGCGTTTGTGTTACTGGTGGGTGATGCCGCGCAGGTTGCTCCACCTGAAGCCTCGGGTGGGGCGTCGGACCCGACGTACTCGAAGCTGGCTGGTGGCGATGACTACCCGGACATCATGGTAGGGCGTTTCTCGGCGGAGACGGCAGCCCAGGTGGACACCCAGGTGCTGCGCACCATCGAGTACGAGACCATGCCGGCCACCAACCAGGACTGGTTCTGGAAGGGCATGGGGGTTGCATCGACTGGGGGTCCCGGTGATGACGGCGAACTCGATTACGAGCACCTCGACAACATCCGCGACGACCTGCTGCCTTACGGGTACACCACGGTGGACCAGATTTACGATCCCACTGCAACGGCCGCCCAAGTGACAACAGGGTTGAACGCCGGGCGTGGTATCGTCAATTACACCGGCCACGGCGGCCCCACGTCCTGGAGCACCACAGGTTTTGACAACGGCGATGTCAATGCCCTGACCAACGACAACATGCTGCCGTTCATCTGTTCGGTGGCTTGCAACAACGGCGAGTTCGATTCGTATACGTGCTTTGCCGAAGCCTGGTTGCGGGCAACACACGGCAGCGAACCCACCGGGGCCATCGGCGTCTATGCTTCGAGCATAGGGCAGTCCTGGGACCCGCCCATGGACGCCCAGGACGAGTTTGTGGACATGTTCGTCAGCGAGACCTACTCGGCATTGGGGACCCTGCTCTATGCCGGGTCGTGCCACATGATGGACGAGTATCCGCCCGGGCACCCGGAAGGTTCCGGGGTGAGCATGTTCGACACCTGGCACCTGTTCGGCGATCCATCGCTACGGGTGGTGGTGAGCTGCACCGACGCCGGGACGATTGCACTCGACCGGGAGAAATACGCCTGTGAGGGCACCGTCGTCATTACGCTGATCGACTGCGGGCTTAACCTCGACGACGCCATCTATGATACGTTCATGATCACCGTTGTCTCCGACTCCGAGCCGGCAGGCGAAGCCGTTCAACTGACCGAGATCGATCCGGCTTCGGGCCAGTTCAACGGTTCGATCGTGATCAGCGGCACCGACGCTGCCGGAGTGCTTCTGGTCGGCGAAGGCAACACCATCACGGTGACCTATGAAGATGCCGACGACGGCACGGGCAACCCGGCTACGGTTGTGGATACGGCAATGGTGGACTGCACCCCGCCGATCATCTCGAACGTGCAGACGCCCGTTGTCGAACCGCGCAACGCCACGGTGACCTTTGATGCCAATGAGTTGGCACACGGGATCGTGCACTTCGGCCTGTTCTGTGACGCGCTGACCTCCACCGCGGAAGGTGCCGGATTCGCCATGTCGCCCACCGTCGGGATCACCGGGCTGGACGACGACACCACCTACTTCTACGCGGTCGAGGCGGAGGACGAAGCCGGCAACTCGGCCGGCGACGACAACTACGGGAGCTGCTACACGTTTACCACCCCCGAGGTCCCGGACTTCTTCACCGAACAGTTCGATGGTGCCGGGGATGCGTTCGATCTTGCAAACTTCAGCGTGATCTTCACGCCGAACTACTCAGCCGACTTCTACGAAGGTTGTGTGCAGCAGATCACCAGCCTGCCGACGGACCCCGCCGGCGGCACGGACCTGAACCTCAGCGATGATGATTATGCCACGATCACGCTGAGTGGTGAGGCCACCGTGTCGATCTATGGCACCAGCTACAACATGTTCTATCCGGGCAGCAACGGCTACATCACCTTTGTTCACGGCGAAACCGGATACAATGAGTCGCTGGAGGTTCATTTTGGTGGTATACCGCGGATATCGGCACTGTTTGACGATCTGAACCCCAACAACGGCGGCAGCGTCAGTTGGAAGCAGCTTGACGACCGGGCAGTGGTCACCTGGGAGAACGTCCCGGAGTACTCCGCGACAGGATCGAACACCTTCCAGATCGAGATGTTCTTCAACGGGAACATTGTCATGAGCTATCTGAGCGTTTCGGCGCAAGACGGCATTGTGGGCCTGTCGGATGGTGGCGGTCTGGACCCGGACTATTACGCAACCGACCTTTCGATGATGGGCCCTTGTGGGCCTAAACCGCCGACTGCACTTGGCGGCATTGCCGAGACCACGGTGTACACACCTGTCACCATTACGCTGCAAGCCACCGACGACGGCTTGCCCGACCCACCCGCAGCCTTGACTTACATCATCACCGAGTTGCCAGACGATGGCATGCTGGTGGACCTCGCGGACAGCGAGACGATCGGATATGCCCCCTACACACTGGCTGATGGCGGGAACATGGTCGAGTACACCCCCTACCCATGCTACAATGGGCCGGACGCTTTGAAGTTCAAAGCCAATGACGGCGGCAATTCGCCCGATGGCGGGGACTCAAACGAAGCCACCGTGACCATCAGCGTAACGACGGCCACGGGTTCAGCCAGCTTGATCTACGAGTTCCCGATGGATGTCGATCCAGGCTGGTCGACCGAAGGGTTGTGGGGATTTGGGGTTCCAGCCGGTGAGGGATCGCACAACGGCGACCCCACCTCCGGGTACACCGGCCTCAACGTGTACGGCTACAACCTCGACGGCGACTATGATCACGACATGACTGAACCCGCGTACCTGACCACTACGGCGTTGGACTGCTCGAACCTGTTTGGGACCGAGTTGCAGTTCCAGCGTTGGCTGGCGGTGGAGGCGGGGATGTTCGACCAGGCCACTGTCGAGGTGTCCAATGATGGCACGGTGTGGACGCGGTTGTGGGAGAATCCTGACCAGAGCTTGAGTGAATCGGAGTGGTCGCAGCAGAGCTACGACATTTCGGCGGTGGCTGACGGGTATGATACGGTGTACGTCCGCTGGGGGATGGGGCCGACTGACGGCAGCATACGCTATCCCGGCTGGAATGTTGACGACGTCGAAATCAGGGCGGTTCCGACATCATCTTGTGATTTCGATGGTGACAACCAAGTGGACCTGTTCGATTTCACCATCTTTACGGCATGTTTCACCGGGCCGGGCGGGGCGTTGCCCAAGGGTTGCAATTGCGCCGATGTCGATGGTGACAACGATGTAGACTTACTGGACTTCGCCATCTTCCAGGAGGAAAGGTCCGGTTCTTAGGAGTGACCACCAGGCCATCCGCCTTCCGACCGATGGCGGGTGTGCCGCCAGGGGTGGGCCATGACGCGGGGAGACGGGCGCCCGGCTGCCGAAGCGCAGAGCACGGGCGGCGTCTCCCCGCGTTCGTGATCGGGCTTTCGCAAACCGAACGCCGGTTGGCACATGTAGGGCGGGTTCCACCCGCCTTCCTGGTTGTTCCGAGTTCTGATTTGTAGGGTGGGTGGAGCTTCGCGAAGCGAAGCGAAACCCACCGCACCGCCTGATAAGCCCAAAGTTAGACATGTAGGGCGGGTTTTACCCGCCGTGCCATACTACTTGCCCAGGCCACCCGCCGCTGTGAATTAGATGCGAGTGCCCTGATACCCCCTCCGATTGCAGATATGGGGGGTTTACTTGCCGACAAAGTTTAGATACGTTAGTATTGAAATTCGCCGGTAGGCGGTGTAAAACCCTAACAGTTGAGAATGCTGAACCGATTATAATGGAGGCAGGTTATGGCTTCTAAGGAAACAGTACAGGTGGAAACATTGGATGGATTACTTAAGGCGTTGTTAGTTCTCTCTCGCACGGTGGATCACATCCTGGAGACCGGGGCGGTCAAGGCTGCGGTCAAGGACCCGCTTTCCGGATCGAAGGTGCAGATTCTCCGCTTGCTGGGCACTCAAGGCAGCCAGACCTCCAGCAGGGTCGCCCGTTTTCTGGGTGTGAGTAAGCCGGCAGTGACACAATTGATCGACTCGATGGTTCGGCGGCGGCTGGTCGTGCGGCGGACCTCCAAGCGTGACCGCCGCGAGGTCGATTTGCAGCTCACCGAAAAGGGCAAAACCGCTTTTCAGGCGGTGCGCCGTGAGCAACGACACTTGCTGCGCAGCGCCGTCGAACGCACCAGCGGAGCCAACGCGGCAAGATGGGCCAAAACTCTTGAAAAAGTGGCCAACGCGTTGGTGCAGGCTGACGACACCTTCGGCAACTTCTGCCTGCAATGCGGCGCCCACACGAACGACACCTGCGTGCTCGAGGGCGGCAAAGCCGTCTGTCCCTTCCTGCAAGACGATAAGGACGCCGCACCTGGCGAAAAAAAGCGTGCAACGGTCTCGAAGAGCAAGGCGGCACCTCGCCCCACCAGCCGTAAGAAAACCGCTCCCAAAAAAGGCCGACGCAGGTAGAGATACCATACCACTGTACCTCGATCTCTTCGCGGGACGGCGGGTAGAACCCGCCCTACAATCGGACCTTGGACCCTACCTGGGTATGCGGATGATTCTTCCACCGAGGAGGTCCAGTTGCGTGTGTTTTGGGTTGGCGGCTTGGATTTTGGCGAAGTCGGCCAAGTTGCGGACGCGGGTCCCGTTGTATTTCAAGATGATGTCCCGTGATTTGAGCCCGGCTTTGTGAGCGAGGCTGCCACGGTCCACCGATATCACCATGAGTCCGGCTTCGGTGTGGTTCAGGCCGTGCAGTTGTAAGGTGGCGCTGTTCATCTCGGCGAGTTTCACACCTATACCGTCCCAGCGGAGAGTTGTAGTGCCTGAACCGACGGTAGCATTGAACGGTTGGTGCGGTGGCGGCCTTTCCGCCAGGGTCACTACAGTCTCATGCGGTGTCCCGTTGCGAAGATAGCGTACCTTGGCCTGTGTTCCTACAGGGGTCATCCCCACCACGCGAATCAAGTGGTCGTCGTCCTCGATGGCAATGTCGGCGAATCCGACGATGATATCATTGGCGCGGAGGTTGGCACGGGCTGCGGGGCCTTGGGGCTCGCTGACCCGTAGAATCACAGCTCCCTTGGTGCGGTGGGCCGACCTGGGGTGTCGCCTGATGAAAACCGCAGGATTGGCCACCTCCACGCCGAGGTAGCCGTATCTTACCGATTCGCCGGCAACCAGCGTGTCGATGATCCGGCGAGTGCGTTTGCAGATTGGAATGGCAAAACCAGCCCCCTCGGTGATGCCCGAGGCGGAGACGATTGCGGTGATGACTCCGATGACACAGCCGTCAACGTCGAAAAGCGGCCCACCGCTGTTGCCCGGATTGATGGGCGAGGAGGTTTCGATGAGGTCGCCGTAGTAGCGTGTATCGGTGCGGTCGAGTTGGCTGGTCAGGTTTCGGCCTAAAGCGGCGACGTTGCCCCAGGTGACTGCGGAATTGCCGTCGCCGTAGGCGATGCCGAAGGGATTGCCCACGGCAAAACACCAATAGCCGACGCGAACGTTCCGAACGTCGCCGAAGGTGACCGCTCGGAGTGGGCTGGCGTCGATCCTGATCACCGCCAGGTCCGAGCGGATGTCCCGCTGGACCAGCGTGGCGTCGTACTCGTGCCCGTTAAACAAGACGACCTTGATGACATCGACATCTTCGAGCACATGCTGGTTGGTGAGGATGAACCCGTTGGGGCGGACGATCAGCCCACTGCCGAAGTTGGAAGGCGTTTTGGCTGTGGCGTGGCCCGATAGCCCGGCGGGGAGCCCGACATGGCGATAGGTCCGGATGGCCACCACGCTGGGCTTCACCCGTTCCGCCAGGTCAGCGAAGGTGTTTTGTAGCATCTTGAGGTCGGGGATGCGGTATACCTCGGGCGGCCCGGCGTGGGCAAGGGGGGGCAGTCCCAGCAAAAATCCGACGAGCACGCAGAGAATGGAGAATGGAGAATGGAGAATGGAGAACTGAGAATGGACGATCGAAGACTGAAAACTGAAGATGGACGTGAAGCGATGCTTTACTCGCCCTCGCTCCATCGCGCTCCCCTGTGGGTCGCCGCTAAACACCTCGGCACAGTTGCGATCACCGCTATTCTCCATTCTCCATTCTCCATTCTTCATTTCCCCCCTACGCGAGGTTTTTCACAATCGCGTGGCGGGTGGAACCCGCCCTACACCCGAGTGCGATGAATTCTCCGGTCCAACTCTGTCTGCCACCAGGTTCGTTTTGGTAGTATATTATAGCGTCGGAGGCGAATGATGGATGATCTGACACTACGCAAACTGCAATTCGACCACGTTACCAATGCCCTGGCGGGCCTTTGTGCCTGTAATCTGGGTAAGAAGCTGGCGCGTGGGGTGCGTCCTGGTCATAGCGCCAAGCAGGTTCGATCCTGGTTGCAGCAGGTCCGCGAGATGCTGGTGGTGGAGGAGACGCAAGGGTTGCCTCCGATGGGCGGGATGCAGGATGTTCGGGCAAACATCCACGATGCTTCGCATCCGGCAGGTCTGGACGAAGATGCGTTGGCCCGGGTGCAGCAGACGCTGGCTGCCACCGGGCCGCTAAGGAGTTGGCTTTGCAAGCTGCCCGACTCTGCCCCCGCGCTTGTGAATATGGAGAAGCGGGTCGGCGACTTCACTCCACTGGCACAGACTATCGGGGACGCAATCGATCCGCGTGGGCGGGTGCGGGATTCAGCCAGCCCCAAGCTGGGCTCGATCCGCTCAGCCATCGAAACCGCCCGCGAGCGGATACGCACCGCAGTGGACCGGGTGATAAAGCAGCCGCGTTATGTGAAGCTGCTCCAGTATCCCAACCCGACCTTTCACAACGACCGCATCGTGCTGCCGCTGAAGGCTGAGCACCGCGGACGAATCCCCGGCATTATTCACCGCAGTTCCGAATCGGGCTCGACGCTGTTTGTGGAGCCGGCAGAAGCCGTCGAGTTGAACAACTCGATCGTGCGTTTGCGTAGCGAGGAGCACAAGGAGGTCACGCGGATTCTGTCGGCACTTTCCCGGTTGGTGCACCAGAACACCGACGAGATTCTGCGAACTCTGGAGGCGGTGGCGGTGTTGGACCTGGTGGCTGCCAAGGCTCGCTATGCCAAACGGCGTAAAGCCCGTTGTGCGGTCATCAGCAACAACGGCATCCTCGATCTGCACGGGGCGCGGCATCCGGTGCTCGTCGATTTGCACGAGTCCGCCAGGCAGGAAGGCAGACCGGTCGAAGAGGTTGTCCCCATTGACATGCGTTTGGGGGATGACTTCGATCTGCTGGTCATCACCGGCCCTAATACCGGGGGCAAGACGGTCACCCTCAAGACCGTCGGATTGCTGGCGGCGATGAATCAGGCTGGTATTCCAATCCCGGTGGATGAGGGCACCGTGCTTCCGGTCTACCGGCACATCATGATCGACGTGGGGGACGAGCAGAGTATCGAGCAGTCCCTAAGCACGTTCAGCTCGCATTTATCCAACGTGCTCGCGATGCTGAAGCAGGCTGGGCGCGGGTCGCTGGTGTTGATTGACGAACTTGGGGCCGGCACCGACCCGGACGAAGGAGCCGCCATCGGACGGGCGATCATGGACGAGTTGTTGGAGCGGGAGTGCTCGGCGGTGGTGACCACGCACGTGTCCCAGCTCAAGGCGGTGGCTTACTCGAAGGACCGGGTGGACAATGCCTCGGTGGAGTTTGACGTGGAGTCGCTGAAGCCGACGTATGTGGTGCGGATCGGTGAGCCGGGCAACAGCAATGCGATTGCGATAGCCGAGCGGTTGGGCATGCCGAGGCGGTTGGTGGAGCGGGCTCAGTCGCATCTTGCAGACCGCCACCGGGCGTTGTCTCGCGCGATTGAAGGAACGCTGAAGTCCCGGCGGATGGCAGAGGAAGCCCGCAAAGCCGCCAACCAGGCCCGCATCGAAGCCGACCGCTCACGGGTTGAGTTTGATGAGCAGTCCAGGCAACTCGAACAGGCTCAGACCGCCTATGAACAATGGATGGAGTGGTTGACCCGGCTCCGCCCGGGCGACTGGGTGCATGTCGAAACCTTCGACAAATGTGCCCAAGTGGTGCGGATGCAGTTGCACAAGCAGACTGCGGTGGTGTCATCCGGGGCATTGGATTTCGAGGTGCAGCTCAGCGCCTTGTCTCATCCCGGTGAGGAAGCATTGCGCGAGTTGAACCGCTAACCCGGATATTTCACCGCGGAGCACGCAGAGAATGGAGAATGACGGGTGGCCCATCGCTTTAGCGGTGGGGGACACGAATGTCTGACACGATCGCAGCGTTTAGCCCGGATAATTCATGAACGCAGAGACGCAGAGAGCGCAGAGGGGAATGGAAAATGGGGAATGTAGGGTTGGCGGCGTTGCCCAGTTTCGATTTTCCCCCCTTATCCTCTCTTTTCTCTGCGTCTCTGCGTCTCTGCGTTCACGAATAATCCCGGGGTTAGATGCGATTGCCCTGCATCTGCCGCCAAACCCCGTTTCTGAGCTTGACAGAGCGGAATGAGCGGCTATGCTGCTTTGCTCGGCGATCGGATCGTCGTGCATAAGCACCGGTTAGGTGGTGCCGTGTATCGTTGCGGATGTGGCGGAACTGGCAGACGCGCAGGCTTCAGGTGCCTGT
>JAGLWJ010000410.1 GCA_023133475.1 Phycisphaerae bacterium
GCGTCTCTGCGTTCATGAAAAGTCCGGGATAAAGATCACGATGGCATCTACCAGCGGGCAACACTCCGACGAGATTGTGAGCTTGTGTAGTCGGTTGCGGCAGGTTACCCAGCCCGATCCCTCGGCGGAGGTGATCCGTCCCCGATTCAATCCCGAGCGAGACCGGTTGCTCTACGAGTATCGCCGCATGGTTATGCGGCATATCCGTGAAGATGCCCGGGTCAATCTGGCAGAGCTCGAGGCTCTGGCCCGTAGCGTATCCGAGCAAGCGGGGATTGAGCCGACTCAAACGCCGGTGGGCATCGATGCCTTCGCCCGGCTGGCTGACAGCCTCACCCCCATCAATGAAATCGACCCTTACGCCGACGCGGAATCGCAGGAGAAGTGGTGGTACGCCCTGCACCAGTTCTATCTCGATGGCTTGGCACTGGCGGACCGGCTACTGCGGACCAGACGGCGGGGCGCCGAGCGTCTCTGGCGGCGGGTGCCTCGTTGGGTGAAGGTTCCGGGCTTGTCCTGTCCGGGTTGGACCCAGGCGGCAGTGACGGTGGCGGAACTGAACTTCCCCAACGTGTTCCGTCTGAACCCGCGTGACACATACTTGCCGACGGTGTTGTTTTTGTTGGCCCACCATGTTTTCCCCCGTAAGCCCTGGCGTTTGGCCGATCTGTTCGACTCCACACGGGGTTGGGTTTGCCGCCGTGGGTTTGAGCGGATGGCGGGCGTCGGCAGCCCCGGCGTAAGCTGGAGCGGGGTCGAGCATGTGCGTAACGAACACCTCTTTAATACGCGCACCTGGCGGACCCGGCATAACCTTGTCATCGCCTGTGCCCATCGCTTCGGGTTCCTGGATACCCCGCTGATCCAGGAGATGCTGCGGGGGATTCGGCTGGGGGTCTGGGCGGACAGTTCTTTCTATGGGCCTGGGGTGGTGAAGAAGATGGTGCGTGACCGGTACTCCATCATCATTCGAGGGCACTATCACCCATCCATTAAGCAATCCCTGGCTGACACCGTCGATGTGCTGGTCAATGCCCGTGTCCCGGTGGCCATTATGGTGGACGGTGGTCAGCCGCCGGTCTTTTACGGACAGCAGATAAACATCAAGGGCGGGGTTCGGCTGGCGGTCAAAGCCGCCATTCGGGCGTCAGCCGGCACCGGGCGCAAAACCTATGTTGTACCGCTGAGCCTCAACGATCCAATCGGGTTCGTGCAAGGGCGGCAGAACACCATGCGGGTGAAGTTCCACCCTCCGGTTCTGGTTGACGAGCAGCACAAAGTTCGCCATCCGGGTTCGGCAGGCCACACCATCAACTCCGGCGACCCGCTGCTCAACCATCTCGAATCCTTGTTCCTGCTGGAGACGGCCCATGCGGGCCAAGGCTTGCCGCATCCGCGTATAGTAGCCGCTGCCCGGCGACGCCGGCAAAACCAACACCGCGAACCGCTGCTCAAACGTTTATTCCAAACCTCTCTGCCGGACCTGGCCAAACACGGCAAGTAGGGCAGGTTGCAAACCTGTTGCGCAATGTAGGGCGGGTTCTACCCGCCATGGCGCGCCAGGAAGGCGGGTGGAACCCGCCCTACAATGGTGTGTCGGCACAATGTGGTTTTCCCCTCGCAACCCTTCCTCGCCCTTTGGGGGAATATGCGTTATGGTGCCGGGTATGGATCGTGACGAAATTTGTAGCAAGTTTCTCGACCTGGTTCCCTTCGAACTGTACCCGGTTCAGGAAGAAGCCCTGCTGGCATGGTTCGAGGAACAAGAGGGCGGAGTGCTGGTCACCGCCCCAACCGGCATGGGCAAAACGCTGATCGCCGAGGCGGCGGTCTTCGAGGCTTTGCACGCCGGCACATGCCTCTACTACACCACCCCGCTGATCGCCCTGACCGAACAGAAATTCCGCGAGCTACAGGACCGGGCGGAGTCGTGGGGGTTCCCACGCCAGGAGGTGGGGCTGATCACCGGCAATCGCCGCGAAAATCCCGATGCTCGCGTCCGTGTGGTGGTGGCGGAAATCCTGCTCAACCACCTGCTCGAAGGCAAGGAGCACTTCGACAATGTCAGCGGCGTGGTCATGGACGAGTTTCACAACTTCAACGACTGGGAACGGGGTATCGTCTGGGAGCTTTCACTGGTGCTGCTTCCGCCGCGGGTTCGCCTCATGCTGCTGTCAGCCACGGTGGGCAATGCGCCGGAGTTTTTGCATTGGCTTCGGACCGAGCACGGGCGCCGCGTGCAGTGGGTGCACTCCGACGAGCGCCGTGTGCCGTTGGAGTTCACCTGGGTCGGGGAAAAGCTGCTCACCGAATATCTGCCGGTGATGGTGTCCGAAGACGACAGCCAAAACCGCACCCCCGCGCTGGTCTTCTGCTTCAACCGCGACGAGTGCTGGGAGGTGGCTGAGCGGCTCAAAGGCCTCAAGCTGATCTCTGCTGCACAGCGGGCGGAGATTGAATCCTTTCTCAATCCGGAGGACTTCAGCAAGGGCGTAGGGCCTAAGCTGCGGCAGATGTTGATCCGCGGGGTGGGTGTGCACCATGCCGGTGTTCTGCCCAAGCACAAGCAGGCTGTCGAGCTGTTGTTCAACAAGAAACTGGTGCCGTTTGTGATCTGCACCGAGACGTTGGCTGCCGGCATCAACCTGCCCGCCCGCTCGGTGGTGCTTAGCACACTGCTCAAAGGCAAGCGAGGTGAGAAGAAGCTGGTTCCGCCGTCAGCCGCTCATCAGATGTTCGGGCGTGCCGGGCGCCCGCAGTTTGATACCAACGGCTACGTGTTCGCCCTGGCTCACGAGGACGACGTCAAGATCGAGAAATGGCGCAAGAAGTACGAGCAGATCGACCCCAACTCGAAGGACCCCGGCATCCTCCGAGCCCGCAAGCAACTCGAACGCAAACGCCCCAGCCGCAGAAAGACCGAGCAGTACTGGTCGGAAGGGCAATTCCACTCGCTGATAAAATCCGGGCCTGGCAAGTTGGCCAGCCGCTCGATGATCCCATATCAGGTGTTGATCTATCTGCTGACCCGGACGGGGACGCTGCATGAGTCCCGCGAGTTTCTGGCCAAACGCTTCAACACCGCCGAGTACATCGAGAAGTTTCAAAAGCAGCTCGATAGCATGATCGGCAACCTGGCGTCTTTTGGGTATCTGACTGCGGAGGAGGACGGCGACCACATCACCGTGCACAACAGTATCCACCACCTGCTGAGCTATCGTAGCGTCGATCCGCTTTACGGCGCGTTTTTGTCTCAGAAGTTGGCTCATGCCAGCTTTGACGAGAAGGTGATGGCTTTGGAGTCGGTGTTGCCGGTCCCGCCAGTCATCGAGCGTCACGTGCGGATTCCCGAGGACCTTCCACCAGGGCCACTGCAAACCGAAGAACTTCAGCCGGCACTGATCTCCATGGGGGTGGTGCTGGCCAAGCCTGACGGATCGCTGGTGGGGGCTTCGGACGACGAACACAAGGACTACTGGGAGGAGCCAGACGAGCCGCGCCTGCCGACTTTCCCCGAGATGTTGCAGATTCTCTTCGAGAGCAGGCTGGCGGTTCCGGACCGCTTCTTTGTGCAACCCAAGTGGGTGGCGGGTGCGGCGTTTCAGATGGAGTGCGACTTCTACAAGCTGGTGGGTGCGTGCAACCTGGCCAAGCAGGAAGGGCTGGTGTTGCGGCATCTGTTGCGTCTGGTGATTCTGGCTGGCGAGTTCTATATCCAGACCGAAGACCCCGACTACCAGACTCTCGGAGAAAGGGCGACACGCATCTGTCACCATGTCGATCCGCGCTATACCGACCGCTTCCTGGCGGAAGCGGAGGAGGCGAAGAAAATACTGCAGCCGTGACTGCTGGGTGTGGCTTGAGTTGTAGGGCGGGTTCCACCCGCCTTCCTGGCTGATGGTTGGGTGGCCCATGGCTTTAGCCGTGGGGGACGCGAATCGGCTGACCATTCGCGTCCCCCACCGCTAAAGCGATGGGCCACCCATCCGGTGACAACCCTTCGAATCAGCGTTGTAGGGCGGGTTCCACCCGCCTTTCTGGCTGAGCCCGGTACTGGCTGAGCCGGTCCCGGATAAGCTCCAGATGGTCGGTCTTGCCCGTAGCCAAAGCCACTTCGAGACAACGTTCCATGGCGGCGATCGCCTCGGGGTAGCGGCCTAAATGAGCAAGCACCGCCCCGAGGTTGTAGTGAGCCTGGAGCAGGTTCGGATTCGCCTGCACCGCAAGTTGATAGTGTCGGGCGGCTGACAGCGGATCGTTCATCTGGGCAGAAGCCATCCCGAGGTAGTAATGCGACTCGGCATTGCGCCCCTGGCCCGCTCGCAAGTGACCCATATGCCGTAAAGCCGATGCCGACTGGGGATACATGCTCAAAGCTTTGGCCAAATAGCGTTCGGCATCAGCCTGCCGCCCGTTACGGGCACAAATCGCCCCGAGATTCGAGTAGGAAATGCTGCGATAATAAGCCTCGGGTAAAATCGCCCGATTTACCCACAGGGCAATAATAACAGCCAAAACCAACGCCACCACCAAAGGGCGTAAACGCCGCACCCGCCAGTGCCGATAACCCTCAACGCATGCACCACCGGCAAACAACACCAACAGCGGCACCAGAGGGAAACGGTATCGACCAAACACATAAAACAATGTGACACTTCCAGACACCGCCAGCACCAGCAAGTGCAAAACCCACAAGTCGCGGCGATGAGGCCACCACAACACAACTCCGGCGGCGGCTAAAGGCACCAGCACGCCAAAGTGCAAAACCCACCCCAAAGCCCGCAACAGATGCGACCAGTCACCGTAGGCATACATGTCCTCGGCATCGGGAACTTCAAAATGATTCCACACCAACGACCACTTCCGCACCATCAGGCGCAACCATGCCGGAGTATCCTGACGCACAAAACGCCACCCCCGATCCAACCAATAATGCGAGACTTCCACGGGGGTGAGGGTTCGCCCGACAGCCCGTTCTGCCAACTCCACCGCATCACGCCGTTCATAGACGGGGTTGGATCGACCAGCCACCAGCGGGGCGTACAACCCGTCAGCCCGGGCGTTGTTCCCGATATAAAAATTGGTGCCCAACTGCGAAGTGGTCAGCACAAAAGCCCCGCCCACACTAAAGTTTCGCAGCCCCACGGGTATCAGTGCCAGCGCTACGCCACCGACAAACAAGCCGATCAGGCCCGCTCGACGCCGGTAGGTTTGGCCTGCGAAACGCACGAACATCCAGATGGGAATAACCCCGGCGAAGAGCAGGGTGTTCTCGCGCGTCAAAGCCAGTAAACCCGTCACCAGCCCACAGGCGGCACAGGTGGTCGCACGCATGTGCTGCTGGGTGCGGCTTAGCAGGTAAAGCAGAAGCGCCGCCAAAAACAGCCCCAACGCGGCTTTTTGAATCAGCCCGTCGAAGAAGATCGCCGGGGGATACAGTGCCAGCAACACCCCGGAAACCACGCCTGCCCCGTGCCCCAAAAACCGCCGCCCCGCAAGGCAAATCAGCACACAAGAAAACGCACCCAGCACAATCTGCACGCCGCGAACCAGCCACAGATGGTGCCCACCCAAGCGATACAGCACGGCGAGGAAATAAGGGTAAGCCGGTGCCTGATAAAAGACCTCGTCGCCCCACCATTGACCGCCGGCGATGCGCTGTGCCCACTCATCATACGAACGCGCGTCCACCGACGGGTGTTCCAGAAATGGGATGGTCCGGATTTGGTACAGATATACTCCGCGAACCAGCAGCGCGAGCGTGAAAACCGCAATAACCAACCACATCGGGCGGAAACGTGGTTCAGCCCTGGCGGCAAGGTTGTCCGTCGGAGGGGCGCTTGCTGTGCCTCTCGTGTTGGGCAATTTGTTATCGGGCGGATTCTGCATGGGGTAATTGTCACCAATTGTCTCAAATCCGTCCACCCACCCTACAAGCGATTGCCCTGTCCTGAAAACCATCCAAGACAAGAATCCACTTGATCCCGACGGCGGAAGAAAGTAAAATGCACTTCACCCTAAGCACCGAGATGGGGATCGCTACAGGGCAAAGCTGTGTTTGGCATACAACTGTTGATTGCACCGAGTATGGGGGATATCTTTACTTGTGCATACCTGTTTTGGCTGTTCTCCGCAAGACGGCCAATTAGCAAGGGATAGAGACATGAAGATACTGATGATTGTCACATTTGTGTGGGGTATCCTGCTGGTTATGAGCACCGCCGTCCACGCAAACATAGTCGACTCGTTCGACGCCGGCGACAGCCATATGCTCTACGTGGAAGCCGGCCAAGCCGACTGGTCTCTGGAAAGCGGTTTGAGCACCGATAACGTGATTGGTGGCGTCCGCGATGCCACGTTATGGCTGGGTAACCGGGCCATGCCAAGATACGGGGAAGGGTATACTGAAGCGCACTTCAACTGGAACCATTCCGGTGTGCTGGAGGTGCACCACAATGCCCATCCCCAAAGCGAGTTGTCTCTGACATATGGGGACCTGGCTTCGGATGGCCCATGCCTCAACGCCGACTGGAGTGGTTTGGCCAATATGATGTTCACCTTCACTTCCGCGACGCTTAATCCTGTTGACCTCGAGATCATTCTGTTTTCCAGGAATGGTGTTTGGTCTGAGGCTGCCGGCTCGATACCAGGGGGGGCCGCCCAATACGCGGTGTCGCTGTCGGGTTGCTATACAGCCGACGTCGATGGGGTATATATCAAGTTCTCGGCCCAAGAGTGGGGCACGAGTTTTACGCTGGACAGAATCGAGGTGATCCCCGAGCCGACCACAATAAGTCTCTTGGGTCTCGTGGGGTTGGCGGTTCTGTGGCGACAAGCCCGTAGCGTTTAGCGGCGACCCGAAGGGGAGCGCGTAGAAGGGGAGCGTGAAAA
>JAGLWJ010000411.1 GCA_023133475.1 Phycisphaerae bacterium
TGCCGAGCCCGTTGCCCTAGTGCCCATCGTCAGGCACCCCCACCTTCAACAGCCAAAGCCTCGGCTTCGGAGTCTTTGATCGTGAAGAACTGATCCAGCCTGGTGATCTCGAAGACGCTTCGAACCCGCTCGCTGGGGGCGACCAGAACCAGCCGGCCACCATAATCCTTGACTCGCCGGAAAACCTCCACCAGCGTCCCCACGCCCGAGGAGTCCATATAAGCCACCTTGCCCAAGTGGATCACCAATATTGGGGGGCGTTCTTCGCATAGCTTCACCAACGCCTTGTGGAACTGTGGTGAATGGCGCAGATCGATCTCACCCTGAGTCTCCACGATCACCGCCTGATCTTTTTTTCGGACCTCCTTAACTACTGCGTCCATCATTTCACCCATTTGGTCATTGTAACACGCATGCCTGTTCCCTCGGCAGCTTTATACTCCACCTCGTCCATGACCGTCCTCATAATATGGACCCCCAGCCCACCAGGGCGCACATCGTCCAAATCCCGTCCGCAGATCACCACCGGATCAACCTGACGACCGAAATCTCGAATCGACACGCGGATACCAGCCCGGCTGCCCTCGGAAAGCGGCGAAACGCAAATGTCGATCGGCTTCGCACAAGGCCCACCGTACCCGTGGGTGATCACGTTCGCCAATGCCTCGTCAATCGCCAACACCACCTGCGCAGGCTCGTCACCCGTAAATCCCACCCGATCCACCACCGAGCGAAGGGCATCACGAATCCGCGGCAACTCCTCCGGATTCGCTAGAATACGCAAATTCACCGAATTGCCAAACTCGCCATCTTCCATGCTCGGCCTCTCTCGCCTTATTTTCCTGTAGGGCGGGTTTCACCCGCCTTCCGCCTTGCGATCGGCGTGACGCCAGGACTCCACCAGGAACCGCCGCCACCGTTCCACGCTCGCCCGCCGCTTGGCTTCACTGTCCATGTAATGGTATCCCAGACGATCGCCGGTCAGCTCTTCCAAACCCAGGATAGCGTAGAAACGAACAGCAGCGTCCTCGTCCTCCAGCCGATCCACCAAAAAGGGAACGATGGACTGATCCCCCTGATCGGTTGCCCGGACGATGGCCAATGCCCGCACCGACGGATCGGGCGATTCCAGCGACATTCGCAACTGGGAGGCATCACCACCACAACCGCCCCAAAAAAATACCCCGCACGCCGCGGCGAGGCAGAAGAACATTCGCAAATTGGCACGTCGACCGTAACCGGGACCCATAGCTAACAAACTCTCAGAGACGACTGGTTTCACGATTATAGGAGAGCCTTACACGCTTGCAAACCAAGGGCTACTGTAACAAGTGCCGCTCTCCGGCTCTCCTGTCGGGCAAGAGGCAACTGGCAACGAGGCAACAAGGCAACGAGGCAACAAGGCGTCTTCTGCCGAGCCCCCAGCGGGGGCTCAGGCGGATCGTTCCGGCGGGTTTGGTATTCGAGCAGTTGATCTGTAAGTTGCTTTTCCAACTCCACCAAACCAAGTGTGTGGGCCAGCTCAAGCCCGCGCCGGGCCGACTCGATCGCCTGCCCATACGCACCTGTTTCCGCATAGGCCCTCGCCAACGTGCGCAACGCTTCGGGGCGCAGGGGGTCGAGGTGTTCGACCACCTCCTGGGCAAGCCTCACCGCACGCTCCGGGTCGCGGAGCGTCGCGTCCGGGGCAGTGGCCAGCAGCCTGGCCTGTTGATGCATGAGGGCGAGGTCTTCGGGCTGACTCTGTAGCCCTTCTTCCACGAGGGCGATAGCCTCGCCGTATCGGTTGAGGCGCTGATAGGCTGACACCAGATTCAGACGCACCTTGAGGTTGTGCGGCTGCAATGCCAGGGCACGCCGGTAGCTCCCGACCGCCTCGCTCACCCGCCCCTGTTCATACTCCATCACCGCCAGGTCCGCCCATGCGTCGCCATAAGCAGGATCCATCTCGAGGGTCTTGCGATAGGCAGCTTCGGCGGCCTCCCAATCGCCCGTCTCCCGCAGGCAAACCGCCATCCGAAATCCGGCGTTCGCCATCCGCGGGGCAACGTCCAACGCACGCTGGTAGAGGCGGATGGCGTCGCGATGACGACCTGCCCCTTCGTAGGCCATTCCCAGGTGATACAAGGCTGCTGCATTTCTCGGGTTGGAGGCAAGGGCGAGTTGAAAGTGCTCCGTCGCACGCCGCCGGTCACCACGCTCAAGCAGAATGCGACCCAGGCTGTTATGAGCCCGCGAATGCCGCGGGGCTATTTTCAGACAAGCTCGGAAGGCAGTCTCCGCCCGCTCAACCTCGCCTCCATGATAGAATTCCTTGCCGGCATGGTAGTGGGCTCGGGTGTTCCTGGGGTCAATCGTCGCCGCTTTGGCATATTGCTCCAACGCTCCCTTGTGGTCTCCGCCTGCCCCGGCGATGATGCCCAAACCCACATGGGCGTCGGAGCACCGGGGGTTGATCTTCAGCACGGTCTCGAGATGTTCACGGGCTTCGGCACACACCTGCGGGTCGTCTTCGTGGCCTGGGAGCAACATCAAAGCCAGGTTGTAATGCGCCAGCCATGAGTTCGGATTCCGAGCAATCGTTTGCCGCCAGAGCGTTTCGATATCGGTGTAGAGATGAGCCTGACGAAACGAGAGCACACCACAAACCAGCGGCAGCACCAGGGCAACATGCCTCAACCAGGCCCGAGACGGAGACCGCAGGCCTGCGATCCGCTCCAAAGCCAAGACCACCAACACCGCCACCAACGCAATGATGCCCATATCGGCGTGGTACTGAAAGTGATCCGCGACATACGCATAGCGAAAGTAGTAAACGTTGAAAAAGCCCAGCACCGGGGCTATCCCCGCGACAAAACACCCCAACGCCACCAACGGCCCTCTCCCCAGCCGACCACGAAATCGCCACAACCCAGCCGCTACGGCGACGGTCAACCCCACAAAGGCGTATTGCCACGGTGCGGTGGCATCGATCTCCCAGCGCGGATAGTTGAACGTGAGATTGGTAGGCCAGAAGAGATTCCCGACGTAAAACCATAAAGCCCGGTTGGCCAGCAAGCCGCGCTCCAGCCAGGACAGTGCCCACTCCTCGCCCACCGCGCCGACCTGGTGTTTCTCCAGCAGCACGGTGGCCAATCCGAATGCCAGGCCCACCAGGAAAAACGGCAGCAGGGCGAGTGCTTCCCGGTGCCATATCCGCCGGCGCTTCCACCATGCCAACAGCAAAAGCACCACCGGCAGAAAACACGTCGCGGTCTTGCTCAAAAGAGCACAAACAAACAAAGCCAGCGACAGAGCATACAACAACCACGACCGCCGCTCCCAACAACGCAGGTAGACACCCACCGACAAGAGAAAGAACAAAGCCGACAGCACATTTTTTCGCTCGGTGATCCACGCCACCGACTCGACATGCACCGGGTGAAGGGCAAACAACAACCCCGCCAACCAGGCTCCGCGAACCTGCAGGCGACTGAGCACCATCCACAACAGTACGGCACTTAGCCCGTGCAAACCCGTGTTTACCAGATGCAACCCGAACGTCGACAGCCCCACCAGCCGAGACTCCAACCAGAAGGAAGTGAAGACCATCGGGTAGTATTGAGGGGATTCTGTGGGGCAGGCCCAGATTCGCCACAACCCGTCTTCCACGAACAGCAAGGGATTGTTGCTCACATACAGGTCATCGTCCCAGAGAACGTCACCGGGCAGTGCCGGGATATAGACCACCAGCGTCCCGAGGATAATAAGCAAGGCCCCAAGGCAGATTTCCACTTTCCGCGGCGCACCGCCCCAGGTGGGGCAATCGAAAGAAGAAGGGTTGGCTATGTCAGTCTCCATGAAGCGGCCACCCAATCAGTACCGCGACCGCCTCATTTTCAATTTCTGCTGCTGTCGAAGCGTAGGCTTCTTGTGCGTTATGCGGCAGCCACGCGTCGGCGCATCATCTCGAAAATGTCGTTTAGGGTCTTGACCCGTTGCATCACGTCCTCGGGCAACTCCTGCTGGATGATCGACTCGATGGTCGAGATCATATGCACCGCATCGAGCGAATCGATGCCTACCTCCGCCAGAGGTTTGTCCAACTCGATTTCTTCAACGGGGACGCGAATGGCATCGGACACCCATTCGAGGATTTCGTTTCTGGCCGCCTCTAAATCGATCATTCTTCTGCCTCCTCCATTATAGCGCCGCCGACTCTTTGCTGAGCGGCTGGGATACTGATGACTTCAACCCGGCAAGCGGGAACTCGATATGGTTTGCCATCCACCGGCTCACGAGCCCGCGCCACCGCTGATACCCGTCCTCACATTGCTCCGCCCGCAATTGCTCTTCGATCCGATCACACTCTTGCACACTGGCACACACCGCCGCACGCACACCCGATTCCAGGCGGCCAAGATCACGCTCGAACTGCTCCGGATGACAAATCGAGCGGGCTTTGAGACCAAAACACATCCCCAGGTGGAAGTCGTCGTGCCACGTCTCGGGGAGTTCCATGCCCAGCCCGCGGGAAACCTCCAACCGATCCGGAAAGACAAAGACCGAAGCCAACCCAAGCCCCGCCGCCACGTCAGGGGCGTAATCGCCCAACATGCTGATACGCTCGATCAGCAACCCGTGATCGCCCATGAACAAGAACCAGAACGAGCGCCCCAGTCCCTGGTAGGCTACGTTGCGGGCGTAACCTTCGAGCTTATCGAACCTCCATACGATATCCGGGTCCTTCAGATAGTCGAAGAACCCGTATTTGAACCCGTACCCGTCGTAACACAGGCACCCGTGCAAGGGGTCGAGGGCATCAACGATACAACCGAGCCGCTGGGGGCTGTGGTCGCGCATGCCAGACCAGAACCCCAACCCCACGTAGTACATGTAGCGCATTGCCGGCTGATATTTGACAACCGAAGCCTCAAATTCCTCCGGTCGGCACCGAAAAAGCCTCCGCGGGGTGTAGCCCATGGCAGCCCCCTCGTGGGCAAAGGGCCGAAAAAGAACCGGGCACGAGTTGCCATAACTCCGCCAACCGCTCCACGTAGGGCTGATAAGCATGGCGTTGAACCCGCCGGCAAAGTGGCTTAGCACCCCGTTGACCCGTTCCATGTCCGCCCGGCCAACAGCCAGCCCCAACCGGTCAACAGTCATCCGGGCCGGTCGAATCCGAAACGGCACAAAGACCAACCGCCACCAGCCGCTGACCAGCAGCACTACTACCGCCAGTGCCGCAGTCAGTACGATGTAACCAAAACTTCCCATATGCTAGTGCCCTGTAGCGCAGGCTTCCAGCCTGCACCGTAACGTGGGTGTATGGGTGCCCCATGGCTTTAGCCGTGGGGGACACGAATTGTGTCAGGCATTCGCGTCCCCCACCGCTAAAGCGGTGGGCCACCCATGCTTTCCCGAACAATGTATTATAGCGTTTGGAGAGCCAAGTCCAAAGAGATGTGCCTTTGCCCCGTTTTTCTGCAATTTACCTGCTGATCGGACGTTTTGTGTGGTGACAAATATGATCCAACAGGAAGGAGATGGCATGAACGGCACCGTGCCGTTGGGCGAGAACCCTGTCATCGTTGAGCCCGGCAGTGCGCAAGATGTCGAGCTGATCCACGCCAGCATCGTTATGCACAACGAGGAGCCTCCGGGGTATCCCGATTTCGCCAACGACGAGCCGACATTTTGGCAACATCGAAACGGGTTTGTGTCTTTCGTGAACATGCTTTCAGCCAACGGCGTCATGTTCAACTACCAGTCGGACTGGAAGTATACCACCCGTCTCGACAAGGCCGCTCGCTAACGCTCGCGGTACTGATCAGCATTCCGTCAGTAGGGCGGGTTTCACCCGCCGTTGTGGCATCGTGCGGTGGGTAGAATCCGCTCTACAACCCTTTTCCATTTTCCATTTTTTCAGATGCGATTGCCCTGCCCCCCCATTTCCCATCAGACAGTTTCACGTTTCGACTAGTTGCCCAGGAGCTTTTCCACCGACTGGATCAACCTTTCCATACGAAACGGCTTGTTGATATAGTCGTCAACCCCCAGACTTTCTGCCCAGACCTGGTGTCGTTTGCCCTGGTTTCCCGTGATCATGATGATCGGCAGCCTCACCTCGCCCTTCCACTTGCCCCTTACCCGCTCGAGCACCAGGAACCCGCTACGTTTGGGCAACATCGCATCCAGAATCATGAGGTCCGGGTTCTGCTCTTCCGCCATCGCTACGGCGGCATCGCCGTCACCGGCGGTCAGCACTGATGCTCCTGAATCCTCTAAAATCGTCTTTATGGCAAGGACGATCTCAGGATCGTCGTCCACCAGCAACACACGTTTTCCATCAAGTGGATCCGCCACGTTTTCTCTCCTTTTGCATCAATCATTCCATAGTACCCTGTGGCGTGTACGAAACTAACCAAGTATAAGAGCTGAAATGCCACGTTGCAACCACCAAACCCAAGTTCTCCACCTCACAACAGGGCAATTGCATCTAATTCACCGCGAAGCACGCGGAGAATGGAGAAAATGGAAAATGGAAAATGGAAAATTGAAAATGGGGGGATGTGAGACATTGTCGTTGGGTGCACTCCCTTCTTCTCTGCGCTCTCTGCGTCTCTGCGTTCATGAAAAATGTGGGTCAGCAGCGACAATCCGTAGCGTTTAGCGGCGACCCGAAGGGGAGCGCGTAGAAGCGGAGCGTGAAAAATGGAGATGATAATATGGAGAACTGGGAAACGAATAACTGAAAACGTCGCCAAGTCAGCATTTTCCATTCTCCATTCTCCATTCTCCATTCCTCTCCCATGGTGGAGCATTCTGGCGGCATTGTTGTTTTTTCCCAGTCCTTTAATAGCGGTTGAAGCGGTTATCGGAACCACCGCACCCCATGAGCGTGGGCGCACCGCCTTGCTGAGCGGTGATTACGCCCAGGCGGTCAAACTGCTCGAGGAAGCAGTGGCTGGCGAGCCGGGCCACCTGGGCTACCGGTTGCTGCTGGCCCGGGCCTACGAACTCAGCGGTCGGGCGGATCAAGCCGAAGCGGCGTTGCTCGAAATCGTCAAGCGCCAACCGCAACACCATGAGGCAGCGATGGGCCTGGCGCGGCGCTGCTTTCAGCGGCAGGAGTACGACCGGGTCGTCAAGCTGCTCGAGCCGCCGGCAGCCGACGCCAAAGACTACGAGCTTTGTCACCTGCTCGGAACCGCGCTGCACCACGAAAAGAAGCTCGACCAGGCCCGCCGCTACCTGAGTCAGGCTATTGCACGCGATGCCTCCCACTGCCGCGACCATCGCCTGCTTGGCGACATTGCCATGGCCCAGGGACGATTCGCCCTGGCGTCCGAGGCGTATGCACAAGCCCTGCACCTGAGCCCCGGTGACGCTTCCCTGCACTTCAAACTTGCCGGTGCCTACTTTAAGGCGCGGAACTATTTGGGAAAGACCCGTCGCCGGGTCGTCGAGGGCGGGGAACCCGGGACCATCCACCAGGTGGGCTATCTCCTTGATCCGGTCCCCGGTGAAGTCGGGATGTTTTACGTCACCCCTCCGTGCTCTGCCGTCTTCCATGCCCAAAAGGCCCATGACCTCGGGTTGGACTGCCCGGAACTTCACCTGTTACTGGGCGACATCTGGCTCGAGGTCCGCCGTTATCGCCGCGCGTTGCTCGAGTATCGGGGTATTGAGGGGCGGGTGCCTCAGCAGCACCGGGCGGATTACCATTACAGCTATGCCCGAGCGGAGCTGGCGGTGGGCGACCCACAAGGCTACCTTGCCCACCTGAAAAAAGCCGTCGAAATCAACCGATCAGCCTACGGCCCGTTTCTGGAGCAGGCCTATGCGAAGGTTGCCGAGTTTTACAACCAGGAGGGAAACCTGCCCCAATACATCCACTATCTGGAGTTGGCGGTCAAAAGTGCACCGGAATCGAGTGATTTGCGTTTTCGTCTGGGCAATGCGTTGTGGGAAAGCGGCAGGCGTGAGGATGCGGTGCGGCAGTGGCGAATAACCCTCGAGTTGCGCGGCAACCATCCCGATCGGGAGCGTATGCTGCAATTGATCC
>JAGLWJ010000412.1 GCA_023133475.1 Phycisphaerae bacterium
TTTTCGCCCGATAAACGCCCCACTTGCTCAATCCGAGTTCTTCGGCAGTTTTGATGACAGGGCAACCCGCCAGGATGTGCATCTCGAACGCCTTCAGGGCGGTAGGGTCGAACTCGGCGGCGATTGATTGGACTGCCTGGCGTAAGCGGTGCAACTTCCACTCGAACTCCCAACGATCATCTTCGCGGGACTCCTGCTCGCCGAGCAGGCAATCGAAGGTCCGCGGGTCCAGCCCCACCGGTTGCCGTGCCTGCCGGGTTGCCCGCCGGGACATGGCATGGATCACCGCCGACCGCAGGTAGGCACGAAAACGGCCTTTGCGGGCATCGTACTCGAAGCCGTCCATTGCCTTGAAGAACTGCATCTCCACTTCCTGCACGATGTCCTCGGCATCGTCATGGCTCGCACCGCGGGAACGGGCATACCGGTACAGCATATGCCCGTATCGCTCGTGGAAATCGTACCAGCTTAACCTGTCCTCTCGATCGCGAAGCCGCAGCAGAAAGCTCGGGTGTGTTCTATCTTGCCAACTCATCTAATGACTATTGTGGCAAACCCGCTTTTCGTTTGCAACACGATCTTCCCCTTTCCACGCCGGGCTTCCATCGGAGGTTCCAACATGGTATCCTGACCGGCTCTGATTGGTGCTCCGGTCGGCGGCGCACGGCTGGGAATTGACGTTGACGCGACCCCGTTGAAAGGAAACACGTATGGCTAAACCCGAAATCCAACCCAAATTCCCTGAAAACGCCTATCGCGAACTCAAACCCGGCGAAACCTACGTTCCCATGGTCCCGTCGAACGTGGCCGTCCCGGAGTTGACCACGCGGTCGATTGCCTTTGGACTGATAATGAACATCGTGTTCTCGGTGGCAGCCACTTTCCTGGCCCTTAAAGCCGGGCAGGGCATCGAGACGGCCATCCCTATCTCCATTTTGGCGGTGGGCATGTCCGGGTTCCTGATCAAGATGGGCAACCGTGCCAGTTCCATCCTCGAAAACGTCTACATCCTGGCGATCAGCACGACATCGGGGTATGTGGCCGGTGGAACCTGTTTCACCATGCCCGCGATCTACATCCTCTCGCTCAACACCAATCTGGAGATAAGCAACCTGTCGTTGTTTCTCCAGATTGCCCTGGTCCCGTTCCTCGGGGCGATTCTGGGCGTGCTCTTCCTGATCCCGTTTCGCCGGTACTTCGTCAGGGATATGCACGGCAAGTTGCCGTTCCCCGAAGCAACCGCCACCAACGAGATTCTGGTCACCGGTGCTTCCGGCAGTGCCGCCCAGGCGTGGATACTGATCTACTCGTTTATCCTGGCGATGGTGTACAACTTCTTTTCCATCGCGTTGAAGCTGTTCAATGACAAGTTCACCACGGGAATGACCAAACTGGAATCCATCGGCAAGGAGGCTGTTCATACCCTGGCCTTGAAGGGTGGGATATTTGAGACGCTGACGACCAAGGTTAAAGCTGTTATCGAAATGGGGACCGGTGCCTACTACCTCGGGCTTGGGTTTATCATTGGCTTGCGGTACGCATCGATCATTTGTGCCGGTTCTTTCCTTTCGTGCCTGGTGATCGTGCCGTTGCTGGGCCGGTTTGACCTCGATCAACTTCGTATGCTCAATCCCGAGGTGGCTTCTACATCGGCACATGACATCTGGTATCAAGTCCCCCGCGTGATCGGCATCGGGGCGATTTTCACGGCTGGTTTGCTCTCGATCCTCAAGATGGGCAAGGTAATCGTGACCGCCCTCAGTCAGGCATTGGGCGGGCTGTTCAAAACCAAGGGTGGTGTCTCCACTCACGATCGCACCGACGAGGACATCAGCTATCCCACGATGATGATTTTGGGGCTTTTGACCGTTATCGTTATGACGGTGTTTTTCCGGTTCGGGGTGCTCAACGGCATGGAAAACGCCAACTGGCTTACCTTGGTATCCGTGGTGTTGGCTTTGGTGATTGCCTTTTTGTTCACGACGGTGTCCGCTTGGGCCATCGCGATGATTTCGGTGACGCCCATTTCCGGCATGACGGTCACCACGATCATCATCACGGCGGTTTTGCTCTCGGTGGCGGGGCTCCCGCGAGGTGACGGCGGGATGCTGGCCACTTTGCTGGTCGGTGGTGTGGTTTGCACGGCGTTGTCGATGGCCGGCGGTTTGATCACGAATTTCAAACTCGGGTACTGGCTTGGGGCGAGCCCTCGAAAAATCACCTGGAGTGCCATCATCGGATCACTCATATCGGTCGTCTGCGTCGGCGGGACAATCATGATCCTGTCATACAAGCCCGGATATGTAGGTGATGGAGCGTTGGATGCGCCTCAGGCAAACATGATGGCTGGTGCTCTCAAGAGTTTCCTCGGGACTGGTGAAGTGCCCTGGCTACTCTACGGGATTGGCATCGTGATGGCGCTTCTTATGGAGTTGCTCGGAATCTCGGCATTGGCTTTTGGTTTGGGCATGTACCTTCCGATGTACATCAACACGCCCATCCTCATCGGCGCCCTGGTGGCCGCCCTGGTCAAGAAGAGCTCCAAACATGAGCCGACAGCTAAAGCCAGAAGCGACAAGGGAATCTTGATCGCCTCGGGCCTGATCGCCGGGGCAGCCATCGTCGAGGTCGGGGTGAATTTCCTGGCAATTCTCGACGAGAAGATATGGGGCGTCGCCCGCATGGTCGGTGTCGAGGAGAAGATTGTGGGCAAGATCATGCCCTGGCTTGACGTCAGCGGCAGGCTGACGGATGGCGGCACCAATCCGGAATTACTTGCTCGCTTTGGCAACTGGTTCGGGCTGATCGCGTTCCTGCTGCTGTGTGTCTTCGTCTACTGGGATTGCCGTCGGGTTAAACTGCCGAAGGGTGACACCCCGGCACTTGGAGATTAGCTGTAGCTGTAGGGTGGGTGAAGCTTCGCGTAGCGAAGCGCAACCCACCATGCTGGCTGGTGGGTTCCACCTCGCTTCGCGAGGTTCCACCCACCCTACATCTGCCCCCCTTTTCATGGTTTCCAGGTGCCGCAAAGTGGCATGACGACTGCGTTCCAGGTCAGCCAGATCGAAGCGTGCGGATGAAAACAGCGGAGTTGGACTCGTCTAGGATAAGCCGGGCGCCGGGGAATGCCGGGCGCGGCAATCTGCCGGATTTGTTTTTTCTGCTCCTGCTGGGGGTGTTCTGGGTATACTACGTCACGCCTATAGTCACGCTCGAGAAGCGTTATGGCGGTGACATTCTCCGCGACACCGCCTCAGCCCTTAACATTCAGCACGGGCAGTTCTTCGCCGACCCCGCCTACCGCGGTGAGACCATCTGGTATCCCCCGCTAAGCCCCATGATCGTCGCCGGCGTGTCCGCGCTTCTGGGCATCACCCCCACACAGTGCTATGTGTGGTCGCAACTGCTGTTCAACTGGATGATTCCCGCCGGTTTGTACCTGGTAGTGCGTTTGCAATGGGGCCGACGGGCGGCGATGGCTGCCGTCATCGCGCTGCTGCTGGCGCTTCCCTGGTGGCAGACCTCCGTCTGCCGTGGGCAGGCTTCGGTCCATGCGGTGGTTTTGGGATGGGTCAGCCTGATCCTCTATGGCCTGCAACACGAGCGTGCATCGTGGAGATGGCCCATTGCTTGCGGGCTTTGGCAGGGGCTCGCTTTTTGGCATCATCCGCTACTGCCGGCGGTGCTTGCCGCCGCCTTTTTTGTGCAGGCGCTCTGGGCCGGTCGAGGTATTCGGCGTGATGCGTTGATTGTGGGGATCACGCTGCTGGTCGCCGTCCCGATCCTTTATTTCATGCTCCACGGCCCGGTGCTCAATCCCGAACCGCGTGAGTATCTTGCCGATGAGCTGCGCACAACCGAATTCCCGCTGATGCACGGCAACCTTTGGATTTTGGGCATGGGTCTGATCGGGCTGATCTCGTCGGCCCGAAGCCGGAGTGTCGCAGCGAGGCTGTTGGTTGTTGGCGTGGGGCTTACCGTCGCGGGGCAGGTCTGGGGTTATTGGAAGCTCTTTGGCCTGCCCGGTTCCTCGCATCTGCCGGTGGTGGTGCCGCATGAATTCCAGCTTCTGTTTCAACTCGCGTGGGCGATATGCGTTGGGGTGGGAATCGAACGGGCGTTGGCATTTGTGGTGTCGAAAGTGTCGGTTTTGCGGGGCAAGGCGGTTGTGCTTGGGGCGATGACACTGCCGGCTCTGATGCTCACTGGGGTGTGGGGGATTTCCGACATTCGCCCCAACCTGCGGCACTTTCTGCATCATTATGGCCCTCGGGACCCGGGCTTCCCCGGTGCAGCCGACTGGGTCCGCCGCAACACCGACATCAACGACTTAATTATGTGCGATGTGGACCTGGCTTTTGCGTGGTTGGGCCCACAAACCGGTCGGAAAGTGTGGGTCACAGGCCACGGGCACGGCAACCCCCGCGTCGATTGGCACGGGCGGATGCACACGCTCGAGGAAATGAGGGCGTTGGCCGACCCGCGGGCGTTTTGGCAGATGGCACGCCGGTGCGGGGTGGATTACTGCATCCTCTCCGGCGGCTGGTCGCCGAGAGTCCTGACCGACCGCGAGTTGGGGCCGATCACCGTGCCTCGCTTCCTGGTGCCGGTCTACGTGACGAACAAGATTCATATCCTCAAAGTTTGTAGGTCGGGTCCGCGGAAGGTGGGCATAGAATAAGATACTCCGCAACCGTGAACCGTCCGAGGAGTGATGATGCCGGTTGAAAAAGACAGTAAAATCGCCAAGTGGATCGCCGCAATACGCGAGGGGTTGCCCGCTCTGCGGGCGCATTTTGACGAATGGAAAGACGCCGTCCGCGAAGAGCCGACACTCATCTGGGCAACGCCGGCAATCCGCTACACAGCCTACGGGCTGGTGGGGCTGATCGTTGTCGGGGTGCTGGTCTGGAGTGCGGGCCTGTTTCATCCTGCCGAGGTGGCACCGCCTGCCGAGACCGCCAATTTCCACGTGCTCTGCACCGCCCCGGGGTGCGCCCATCACTTTGTTATCAACAGGGAGTTCGACTTTGACGATTTCCCGGTAATCTGCCCCCAGTGCGAACAAAAGACCGGTCAGCGGGCTGTGCGTTGCCTGTCGAAAACCTGCAACGGCTGCTGGGTCGTGCCCACAAAACGAGACCACCAGTACCGCTGTCCGTTCTGCGGCGGCTACCTGGGCAAGGTTGACTGAATGGGGTGTGGCCATATCTTGTGGCATCAGGCGGGTGGCCCACTGCTTTAGGGCTTGTCGATTTAGTCTGTAGCGTCGCCCCTTGTGGGCGGCGCACCCGTGTTTTTCGTCACCCACAAGGGGTGACGCTACATTGGGAATCGCCACGGACGACTTAATCGACAGCCCCTTTAGCGGTGGGCCACCCGCCACAGAGCATGGTCACACCCGGCCACACCCGACTGAATGTTCACACCGCGCAGGGGCGCCGACAGCAGGTGAATTAGCTGATATACTCCCGGGGCTCCTGCGTGCAGGAGATTGGTTGTTATATATGTTTGCCGAGCGAAAGGCGCGACGCTTGATCCCCCGTCAGGGTAGAGGAGACATGATTGTGGAATATGAAAGCATGGAACACCTTGGTGGTTCAAAGGTTATTGAAACGAGCAAATCCAATGTCTGGCTGCTGAAAAATCCCTCGACGAATCAGGGGACGGCGTTTTCGCGCGAGCAGCGTCAGACTTTGCGGCTACGAGGCCTGATTCCCTACCGGGTGACCGGCATAGAACGCCAAGTTGAGATGGCCCTCGAGCAAAACCGGGCTGCGGTTACTCCTCTTCAGCGATACATCGGCTTGGCAAGTCTCCATGATCGCAACGAGGTCCTTTTCTACCGGGTTATGGTGGAGAACATGGAGGAGTTGATGCCGATCGTCTACACCCCGACGGTGGGCGAAGCCTGCCAGAAGTTCAGCCACATCTTCCGCACTGCCCGGGGGATTTGGCTGACTCCCGAAGACGTTGACGACATCCCCCAGATTCTGCGTAATTCCCCGTTTCGGGACATCCGTTTGATTGTGGTCACCGACAACGAGCGTATTCTGGGCTTGGGTGACCAGGGTTGCGGGGGGATGGGCATTCCCATCGGCAAGTTGGCTTTGTATGTGGCTGGTGCGGGGATTCACCCGTCCAAATGCCTGCCGATCAGTCTGGACCTGGGGACGAACAACCCCACCCTCATTGAGGACCCTCTTTATCTGGGGTATCCCAAGCGGCGTCTGCGTGGTCAGGATTACTTCGACTTCATCGAAGCGTTTGTGCAGGGTGTCCGCGAGGTTTTCCCGCAGGCGGTCATTCAGTGGGAGGATTTCCACAAGGACCGGGCCTTTACGCTTCTGGAGCTCTATGAGAAGCGGGTCCCGTGCTTCAATGACGACATCCAGGGCACTGCTTCGGTCGTTGTAGGCGGCGTCTTCGCGGGTCTGCGCATCACCAAGCAGCCCATCTCCAGGCAGCGGATCGTCTTCATCGGAGCCGGTGAGGCCTGCACCGGAATCAGCCGGTTGATGCGCACGGCGATGAAAAACGAAGGTGCCGACGATGACGTTATCAACCGGGCCTTGGTCGCCTTCGACAGCAAGGGGCTGTTGTACGAGGGGCGGGAGATCGAGGAGCCTTTCAAGCGTAAGTTTGCCCTCTCCAAAGAGATCATGGACCATTACGGGCTTGATCCACAATCCTCGCTCACTCCGGTGGACGTGATCCGGGCGGTCAAGCCCACCATCCTGATCGGTGCCACCGCTCAGCCGGGAGCCTTCACTCAGGAAATGATCGAGGAAACGGGCAAGCACGTCGAGCGCCCCATCATCATGCCCTTGAGCAACCCCAACAGTAAATCCGAATGCTCGCCGGCCGAGGCGATCGAGTGGACCGACGGCCGGGCCATCGTCGCCACCGGGAGCCCATTCGCCGACGTCGACTACAAAGGGCGTCGCCACGTGATAGGACAGGGCAACAATGTGTACATCTTCCCCGGGGTGGGTCTGGGGGCCATCATCTCCGAGGCACGCGAAGTCAACAACGAGATGTTCATGATCGCCTCCAAGACCTTGGGTGAGTTTGTCAGCCCCGAACGACTCGACGCCGGAGCGATCTATCCCAGCCAGAACGACCTGCGCGAGGTCAGCTTCAAGATCGCCTGTGCCGTGGTCAAATACGCCAGTGACAATCACCTGGGCCGACGGATTCCAGACGACAAAATCGAGGAGACCGTGCGCGACGCCATGTGGTATCCGGAGTATGTGCCCGTGATCCGCAAGGGGTAACCAAACGTAGGGTGGGTGGAACCCACCAATCAGTTTCTAGTTCCTGTAGGTCGGGTCTGCGGACCCGACCTACAGACTCGGCCCAATCAGTACCGCGACTGTAAGGGAGCGGCCATCCGTCCCCCACCCCGTTCGCCGGCCCTCCGGGCCGACGAAACGGGATGGGGCACCCATACCCACTAACGAATCCTGACAAAAACGGTCCTCTTGGATATAATGACCGATAACACTGGCGAAGTCGTTGGTTCAAACACCGCCCCCGTGGGGCTGAAAGGCTGGTGCCGGATGAGTCGCGGATGGATCGTAGCTCCTGTTCTTGCCGTCATGCTTCAGAATGTAGTCTCCCCCACCCGCGGTGACGAAACGGTTATCCATGAGTATGTCACCGCGGGGTTCAGCCCACACACCCACCCCCAACGCGACGGGCATGTCAACTGGACCGAAGGGTTCATCATCGCCCGAGGACGTGGTATCGCCGACCGGAGCGGCCGGCAAGGGCAGCTATTGGCCAAGCGAGCTGCCACGCTGGATGCCGCCGCCAACGCCCTGGCCATCGCCGCCGGTATCAACGTGGACGCCAACGGCCGAGCGGGAGACATGCGCAACGGTCGCGTGGTGCTCAAGGGGGTAATCAAAGGGCACCAGGAGGTGAGCGTCGAGTGGCGACCAGACCTCGATCCGCCGGAGATGCACGTAAGCCTCAAGGTCCCGCTTTGGGGGATCAAAAGCGTGTCCACCGCCTTTTATCGAACCCACCGGCAGCGTCTTGCCCGTAGCGGAGCTCGGCTCATTCCGCTGGTTGCGGATCGGGTTGACGTGGCCGACTGCGTGCTGGTTATCGATGCCCGCGGCACCGACTTGCAAGCATCGCTGTTTCCCGTGGTGACTACTGAAGGCGGCGACCTGCTCTACGATGTTAGCCGGCTCTCCCTGAAAACCATCAGGCGTCAGCCTTCTGTCCGGTTCGTCGAGACCGATATGACCTTCGAGCAGCTCCAGGCCTGCATCGAGGGTGACACCGGGTGGCATGGTCAAGGGCCGCCTTCGACAACGTCACGACTTGCCCGAAGACCTTTCGAGGCGGCTCTTGACCATGTCGAACACCGTCAGGCTTATGTCACGGAAAGCGTTTCCACCTGTGATGCGGGGTTGGCTTGGGGCGGCCCATCGCTGTGTGCGTTTGGCCAGGTCACCCCGAGGCCCGGCGCCATCGAAGATCGCCCGTCGGCAACGCAGCCGTCTTCTCAGCCGGTCAGGAAACCTCGACGGCGACCTCGGCGGCGAGTGGTCGTCAAAGGGGCCACCACAGCCGGCGAGCACAAAACACGCATCGTGGTCACCGAGGAAGACGCCGAAAAACTGTGCAAAAGTGCCGAAGGAGCCAGCCTGATGCGAGAAGGGAATGTGGTTATCGTGGTGGACTCCGTTGCCGCCGGCACTCAGGGGCGACGCCGGCTGGAGAGCCAAAAAACAACGGCGGTGGCTTCCTCTCTGACACCATGAGACCCGACAGCAGTAGCGCAACAAACTATCTCCAGCATAGGCCTCTGCTGACCACGCTTCAAGCCCGCCTGCTCGGTATCGGGGCTCCGCTGCTGATCGCTCTGCTTGGGGTTGGTCTGGCTGACACGGATAAAATTCGCAGCCTGAACGATATTACCATCGACTGGCGGTTCCGTGCTCGCGGGCCTTTGCCCGTGCGCTCGGATATTGTGGTGGTGCAGCTTGACGAAGACAGCCGCCAGACACTCAAAGCCGGCAAGCATCGCTTCGAGTTGCGCCGGCACCTTCCCGACGCCATTGACCGACTCGCGGACGCCGGCGCCCTGGTGATCGGGATTGACACGTGGTTCGAGGACCTCGGCGACCCGCAGGTGGATGCCCGTTTGGCTGACGCCATTGGCGGAGCGAACGTGCTGCTGGGCGTCGCCCACAGTTCCGGTCGAACGAAACGTGCCCCGGCGCTGTTTTTGGAGTCGCTTCCGCCCGAGGGCATCATAACGGTGTATCCCGACCCGGACGGGGTGCTCCGCCGCTTGCCGCCGGAATCGTGCATATTCGTTCCAGGCGCGAACGGGCAGGTGCAGCGTATCCCGCATTTTCCGATCATGGCGGCGTTGTTTGGGGTGTTGGAACGCGATCCCGATGCCGACCTGCATTGCGAGAACTTCGCCACACGCCTCGGCAGCCGCACCATTGCGGGCAGATCGCTGGTGGATTACGCATCGCTGGACCTGGACGATTGGGCCACGCTCACATTCGCGGACGTGGTGCACGGGCGGTTCGACCCGGAGGTGATTGACGGAGCCATCGTTCTCATCGGGGAGAGCCGTAAGATTCGGGACCGTTTTCCCATGCCGCTGTCGAGGGAGCTTGTCCCGGGCGTCTACTACCATGCCAATGTTGTGGCTCAGATTCTGGACGACCGCTGGTTCGCCGAATCGCCGGCCCAAGGCTCCGCACGGCGGTGGTTGATTGCGGGGTTGGGGTTGGTTTCGGGTTTTTTCGCGTGGAACCAGCGGCACTGGTGGCAGCATCGTCATAGCACTCCCTTGTTGATGGTCTACCTTGGGGTGGGGATTGTGGTGTTTTTGGGTGGGTGGAGCTATGTGTCAGCCAAGCTGTTCGAGCATCACATTCTGGTTCCGGTAGCCGGCCCATTGGCTGCCATGAGCCTTTCCTTGGGCAGTGGTCTGGCGGCTCAGTGGGTTATCCTCAGTGCCGAGACGCGGCGGCTTATGGAGCGTGCCCGCCGCATCGAGGCCCTCTTGGGCCAGAGCGTTTCGCACGCCGTTCTGGAGGCGGTCAAGCACGATCCCGAGCAGATCATGCAGACGCGGGTGCGTGAGGTTTCGGTTCTGTTTTGCGACCTCCGCGGTTTTACTGCGACCGCCGGCAAATTAGACCCACGGGAGGTGGCTGACCTGCTCAACGAGTACTTCAACCATATCACCTCCGCCATCTTTGAAAACGACGGGTTTATCGACAAGTTCGTCGGTGACGAGGTGATGGCAGTTTTCTCGGTTCCGCTGGCTCAGCCGGATCATCCGCTTCGTGCGGTCCGCACTGCCATATCCATAAAGCGGCATCTGGCGGAGTTGAATAGGCGTCGCAAGCAGCGAGGGCAGCTCCCGCTCGTTTGTGGGATCGGCATTCACACCGGCCCGGCGGCTGCGGGGCACATCGGGTCGCGGGACCGCTCGAATTACACTGTGGTGGGGCACACGATCAATCTGGCGGCTCGCATCGAAGGTTTCACCACCGGCGGGGAGATATTGATCAGCGAAGCCTTATATGACTGCCTGGCTGACCAGGATTTGCGGATGAGCTTTTGGAAGCAAGTGGAGATTCGCGGTGACCAGGGACGGCACAATCTCTACCAGGTCGAGGTCTTGTAGGGCGGGTTTCACCCGCCAAACCGAGGCAAGAGGCAAGAGGCAAGAGGTTCTCATGGCAACGGGTTTGCGCTAGACCCGGCGGTTTTATGGGACCCCTTGGCGTCGGGACTGACTTTCCCAATTTTCGCGCGTATTTTCGTGAGGATGCACTGGATATGCACGGGCGGTTGCTGGTATCATGCACGAATAGGGATGTTTGCCCTTGGGAGGGTTGACAAGTGATAAATTTGAGGGCTTAAAGAAAAGGCGCGATCCTTTTGCCTGAAAGGCTCCGTGAGGGGTGTGCCTTCGGCGTAAAAGGGGTCCATCTTCTTTGGGGTCTCGGTGGAGTTAAGGCTATGAAGCACAGAATCTCTTTAATGTGTGTGTTTTCTCTTGTTCTGTCCGTAAGTGCACAAGCGGGCTACATACTTGAACCATCCAGCAGCGGGGCATCTCTGGCGACGGTGGCCTGGGGCGACTCGTTTACGCTCGATTTCGTGCTGGCTTCGGACGCGGGCGATGTGCACGACTCCGCGATCTTTCAGGTGCTCTTCACCGAACCGGGCCTGATGTACGAATCGTATGACTGGTCCGATCCCTACACCGACGGCCCCCCTTATGACGACAGCACCCCCGACCTGAGCGGTCTTCCGCTGGCCATTGACGAGGACACCCTGGCCGGCCCTGCTTACCCGTCGGGGGTTGTTGATGTCGAGCTTTCCAATGTGTTGATCGGCTCGACCTTTGCCGAGGGCACGCTCGTCTCGCTGGACTTGACCGTTCCGGATGACTACGGTTTTGTCGGTTCGGTATACATCTTCGCTTTGCCGGACACTTTTGCCCACGGGTTCGACGAGATACCCATAACCGGCGGACAGGGCTTTGAACTGATCGTGATCCCGGAACCGTCGACTTTGGCGGTGATGGGCATGGTGATGTTCGGTCTTTTGCGCAGGCGGCGTTAATGTAGGGCGGGTTCCACCCGCCGATTCGATCAGTACCGCGACCGTAAGGGAGCGGCCAATCCAAGTAGGGCCGCTCCCTTACGGTCGCGGTACTGATTGGTGGGTGGCCCAAAGCGACGAAAACCGCCCCATGCCAAAAAGGCGGGTGAAACCCGCTCTACTTGCCAGGCGTTGACCGCCTTCGGCGCCCGTGACACAATGCCGCAACAGGCACGGCGAAAGACAGCCCGGGCGACCGTGGATGGTGAGACGTTGAAATCCTCTCGCAAAAACAAACCGACAAGCCCCATGCCACCGCGGAACATGGAACGCCGTCAACTATTCACCGCCGATTCGATGAAGGTGATCGCATTGCTCACCGCCGGCACCGTCGGGTTGAAAAGCCTGATCTTCCCGCCGGTTTCGTGGGGGATCGTGGCTTTTTTCTGTCTGGTCCCCTGGTTGGTGGTGGTCAGCACCTCGACCAACCCGAGGCGGGTATACATTTCGAGCTTTCTGGCCGGTTTTGCCTTCTTCCTCATCAATATGTTCTGGATATGGCACGTGACCGGGGCGGGTTATGTGGTCTGGTCAGCCTGCCTCGCGGCGTACTTCCCACTGGTGGCGTGCCCGCTACGTCATTGGGTGCGAAGGCGGCGGTTGCCGGCGGCGGTCGGGCTGCCGATTATCTGGGTGGGGATCGAGTATGTGCGTGCGTGGATGCTCACCGGCTTTCCGTGGTTCTTCCTAGGCCACAGCCAATACCGGTTCCTGAGCATAATCCAGATAAGCGACCTGTTCGGGGCCTACGCGGTGACCTTCGTGGTGGCGGCGGTGAACGGCGCGATTCTCGACCTACTACTGCCGCGCCTGGCGGGCGAGGGCGGCCCGACCGCAGTTCCCCAACCCCGGTGGCGGTGGGTTGGCCCGGGGTTTGCCGGGGTTTTGCTTGTGGGGTCGCTGGTCTACGGGCAGATACAACTGCACCGAGGCACCACCTCACCAGGCCCCCGCGTGGCGGTGATCCAAGGAGACTACCCGTTGTTTGTGGAGCAAGTTGCCAACCCCAAACGCCCAGAGGAAAAAACGGATCGGTACTTCGAACTGATGGGTGAAGCCGCCGACCACCAGCCCGATCTGTTTCTGCTCCCCGAGACGCCGTGGCCTATGTACCTCAACAAGGAACTGCGCGAATTGCCCCCCGACCGAAACGTCGCGGTGCGGTGGTCTCGCGTCTGCTACGACCTCTTTCGGGACTGGGCACGACACACCCAATCCACCGTGGTCACCGGGGCGTTCTCGCTCGAGCTTACACCGCTCAGCCTGCGAGCCAAGGAACTCAATTACAACTCCGCGTTTGTGTTTCTGCCCGATGGTTCGCCGGCAGGGCGGTATGACAAAAACCATCGGGTGGTGTTTGGCGAGTTCATCCCATTCCGCCATGGGAAGCTGCGTTCTCTGTATTTCTGGTTGCACCGCTTTGTGCCGTTGGCCTGGATAAAGGAGGGCATCTACGAGTATTCCCTCACGCCCGGAACGGAGTTCAAGGTCTTCAGCATGAAAGCCCCGTCCCAGGGCGGCTGCGAGTATCACTTCGGCGTCCCCATCTGCTACGAAGACGTCATGCCCTACGTGAGTCGCCGGTTCGTCACTGGGCCTGACGGGGTGAAGCAGGTCGATTTCCTGTTGAATATCAGCAATGACGGATGGTTCCTGCACTCCAACGAGTTGCCGCAGCACTTGGCTATTGGGGCATTTCGTGCGGTGGAGAACCGGGTGGGGATCGCCCGGGCGGTCAACACGGGAATCAGCGGATTTATCGACCCCAACGGTGCCATCCGCGATCTGGTGACTCGGGACGGGCGTTGCCACGGCCCAGGGATCGACGGGTTTTCGGTGGCTCGCGTAATGACCGACTCGCGGCACACGGTCTATTCGCGTATCGGGGATGTTTTCGCTCGGGCCTGCATGGCTCTGTGGTTGTTGGCTTATGTGGACTATTTCGTCGTGCGGGCGTTGACCCGTCGCCGCGAGGGGCAGAGCCGGGAGGAGGCGGCATGAACCTGCGGGTAGCCCGGCACAACCTCCGGTGTGTTGCGGTGTGGTGGGCATTGCCCATCCTGCATTTGTGTGGTGCATTGTTGCTTTGTAGCGGGTGCAGCTCGCCGCTGTCGCGCCAGGAGTGCAAGACCCTACGTGATCGGGCCATGCTGGCGTTGAAGCAGGGCACCCACTATGAAGCATTGGCGACGGTTCGCGCCCAGGCTGTCGAAGCGTTGCAGAAGGTGGCGCCGGAGCGCGGGTTGCCCTGGATTCGGACCGCTTTGAGTGACGAGCATCCTGGCGTGCGTTTTGCCGCCTGTGCCGCTTTGGGCGTGCTGCATGACAGGGTCTCGTTGCCTCGGATCGAGAGTCTGCTGACTGATCCGGACCCCAGCGTGCAAGCCGCCGCCATTTTCGCCCTGCACCGGATGGGCAATTCGCAACACTCGCAACGGTTGGCTGATTTCCTGCTCGAACATGAGAATCCGGAGGTTCGCCGTAATACCGCCATGCTCCTGGGGCGACTGGGCGAAGAGGGTGCCATCCCGCTGTTGGCCCGGGCGATGATGTTCGGCGATGAAGGCTTACGCCTTCAGGCGATGGAGTCGATGGCCCTTCTCGGTAGCGAGGAAGCCTTGCAGCAACTTAAGTTTGACGCTTATTCCGGCGATGGGGCTCAGCAGACCTTCGCCCTGCTGGCATTGGCAGAGGCCAGGGATCCCAGCCTCGAGGACCTTTTCCGTCTTAGGCTTGAGAATGCCACTCATCTGGAGACGAAACTGGCTGCCGCCAAGGGGCTGGGTTATCTTGGCCTGGATGTCGGGTATGCGGTCGCGCGGCGGGCGTTGGGCTTCAACAAACCTCGCAAGGGCGACCGGAAGGACCCGCCGGAGGTGCAGGTCATGCGCATTCGGCCTCTGGCTGCCCACGCGCTGGGGGCGATCGGGAACCTCGATGCGTTGCCCGCTCTGCGCGAGCGTATGAACAACGACGAAGACCCGCGAGTGCAATTGGCAGCGGCGATGGCAATCGTGCAACTCACCTTCCACCTGGAAACCATGAAAAAGACACCGAACGTAGGGTGGGTGAAACCTCGCGGAGCGAGGTGGAACCCACCATTCGGTTCCCAGTTCCCAGTTGGTGCAGCGTGTGGCGTCCCCGCTGGGCGCGATCCAATCCGCAGATTGCGCAGATGACGCAGATGATTTGCCCGAGATAGTTCCATCGCCACACTTTTCTACAAAATCTGTGAAATCTGTGAAATCTGCGGATTCCTTGCTTTGCCCCACCCACCATTCGGTCTCCACTTGGTGCGGTGGGTTACGCTTCGCTTCGCGAAGCTCCACCCACCCTACTTGGGGGCTACGAGATTCATTGTGCTCAGGTCGACGCTACGACTGGAACTGCCGCCAGTGCTGAAACGAGTCAGCTTGGCGCCCGGATCAATCAGGTAGAGATACACGAGTGTATAATCGCCACGCAGATGATTCTGACGGAGCCTGGCCCATGGGTAAAGACCTCGACCGGCTTGCTCGGCATACTCGGGAAAATACTGGATCTCGACGTATGGTGTGGTACCAAGCTTGGCAATGACGTAAGCTCCCACGGGAATGTACTGGCGCCCGGCACTGTCGGTCACCACGTAATTCTGCACCGTGGTGATGGCCAGGTTCAGAGCCTTGCCCAGCATGCTGCCGGCTTGCAGGCTCTCGGTGCTGAGGTGGAATAGGCGCTTGTCGTCGGGCACCGCAAAACGCGCAACTGGCGGATTTCGTTCGCGCTTGCCCTGCTTGTCCAGCGTGCCGTGCAGATGCCCGGACGTTAGCGCGTCCCTGGCGTTGTTGATCTCCACGTCCCTACTTTGATAGGCAGTCATAACCAGCCCATCGGGGAACGAATCGCCAAAAAACGAACCGGTCACCGCAAGCCCGGTAACCCGCCCCCGGCGAGCTTGCGCTTGGCTCGGAGGCACTGCCCCCGGCGTCGAGGCACTCCCCGCCGCACCTTCGCCCGAAGCCTCCGAGCCAACGATGCGTTTGCCCAGCTTGAGGATGTCCCTGGCTCCGCTCTTGTACTCGATGAAATCCGGAGTGAAGTCACTGGGCACCTCGAACGCAACGTCCACCACCGCTTTCCCGCCGACGCGAGCGGGCTTCAACAACCACCCCACAAACGGCATGTCGCTTTGGCCCTTGATGTCATAGATCAGCTTATCACCCTCCTCGGGGTCTGCCGCCGCGATGGCATGGTACTGCTCCGGGTCGTCCCCGCGTTTGCCTACCAACCGCACCTGGAAAAGGGTGAAGCGGTGTTGCTTGTCCGCGTCCTGGGCTTCAGGCTCGAGAGCCATCTGGACCCTGATAAACTTGTTCCCCGGATCAGCCTTCTTGGGTTCCAGTGTCGGGTCGGGCTCGCGGCGTTTTGGGGCAATCCAGCGGTAGATGTAGGTCTCATCATCACTGACTGCCAGCACCCTCATCGAGCCCGGAGGCGCAAAACGCCGCACACCCCGGCGGACACCGGGTATACCCTCTTTCTTCGGCCTGGGCACCACCCCCTCGATCCAGCCCACTTCCGTCATGAAATCAGGGTGTATCTCCGTAAAGGATCGCTCCCCGCTGAGCACCCCGTCGGAGAGCATCGAAGCCAGCTTCACCACGAACCGATCCGACTTGAGCCACAGCTCATGCTGCTCCTTGGTGGGGTCCTCGCGGTCCACCCGGGCAAAGGTCAGAACGCCGGTCCCAAACGGTATGAGCTGGAGGCAAATCCCCAACATGCCCACCATCACATAAGCAGCAACAACCCCAAACACCAACCCGCCCGCCTTGTCCACCACCAGCGGAAGCAGGCAGGCACGGTGCACCAGCTTGTCCAACGTCACCCGCAAGATGAGCAGCGGCAGAATGAACATGCCCATAAGCGACAAGCCCAAGGCATAGTCCGGCTTGAACGAGGCCAAAACATGCACCGCGATGTACTCGAAGGTGGCGAAAGCCAAAACCGAACACAGTATCGCCAGAACCGCACTGAGCAGGGCACTGAACATCCCCTGAATGACGTGAAAATAAGTGACGGCCAACAGCAGCAAAAGCAGCCCCAACGGCAACCACATGATGCGTCTCCTTCTATTGACTGTCTGCGCGTAGGCCACGCAGAACTTCGTTAAGACTGGTAGTTCCGTCGATCACCTTCAAAAGCCCCTCTTCCTGGAGGTAATACATCCGGTTTTTGCGGGCCTGGGCCTTGATCGCCTTCATCGGCGCACCCTTGGCCACCAGCATCTTGATTTCCTTGTCCACCATCAGCAACTCGAAGACCGCCGTGCGCCCGGCGTATCCGCTTCCGCGGCAAGTCTGACAAATGATCTCACGCCCGCGCTTGTCGAGAATCGGTTCAGGAGGTTTACGGTAGAACATGTCGATTCTGTCGGCGGGCAGGTTTGCCTTGCGCAAGAGCTTCTCGTCGGGCTTGTAGGACTCGCGGCAGGTCTCGCACAGAACCCGAATCAACCGCTGATTGATCACCGCAAGCAAGCCCTTTGCCGCCAGCGGCGGGTTCTCCACAAAGGCCATAAAACGTGCCAGAGCATCGATAGTGCTGCCCGCCTCGATGGCCAGGTATATTTTCTTGTCGTCCATAGCCGCCTTGCAGGCCAATTCGGCGGTCTCACGATCCTCACACTCACCGATAAGCATCACGTCCGGCTCACGACGCAACACGGTCTGAAGCTGACGGGCGTAGTTGATATCCGGGTCATTGCGGTATCGGTGCTGGGTGATGTTGTCCAACTCCAGCAGCGGCGTTTTTTCCATGGTGTGCAGGTTCTGCATGAACGCATCGTGCTCACGCATCACCGCATACTGGGTGGTGGTGATCCCGCTCTGTTTGGGGCCGCTGAAGATCACCAGCCCGGCGGGGGCCTTGATGAGTTTACGGAAGTTTTCGACCCTGCTCTCCACCAAACCCAACTCGCCGATTCGCTTGAGTTCCGCCGGGGAATGCGTCATAAGCCGCAAGCGCTCGCCGGCGGTCGAGCCCGAGGTTATTACCTCGACCTTGGCCAAGTTGCCCGCGTCGGCCAACAACGCCGCCCGTAAACACCCGGTCTGCGGGCGACGACGCTCCTCGGGATTGAGCCCGGTCAGCTTCTTCAAGTATGTAATCACCCGATCGGCGGATTCGACCGACAAGCCTTCGGGTTTCTCCAAGGGCACCCCGTCGATGCGATAGATGACCCGGGCCTTTTCCGCCCCGATCGCGAGGTCCACCTGGGTGGCTCGCCGCCATAAGGCATCGAACAGCAACTCCTGGAGTTCGTCGAATCCCGCGATTTCATTCGGGTCCTGCGGGCGCTTCACCGACTTGCCGTCCTCGGTGGCCAGCATTACCCGGATGCCTTTGTCCTGTTTTTCCATCTTGTCGTTTTTGGTTCGCGCCAGCGTGCGTTTTATGTGAGACACGGTGAGCACGCGGGCATTGAGCACCACTCGCCCGTTGCGATGAAGAACATACGCCAACAGCCCCCCACCGGACAACAAAACGAAAAATGCCAGACCCAGGAAAACCAGGTTCCCAGGCCAAGGCAGGAAAAGCAACGCGAACAAACCCGCAACCCCACCGCTGAGCACGATGAGATTCCATTGCTCGCGTTTGGTCTTGACGAATTCGGCGTCCGTGTCCGCCCACTGGCAGGCGAAGGCCCATCCTACAACAAACGCCGATATGGCGCCCAGCTTGATGTAGCTGAAGTAGCCTCCCAGTTCGATCTGTGCCAAGCTGAAAAGTGCGATATACATGTTCTTGCAATGTCCGATTATAGTGGTCTGGGGACACCGGGTGGTGGGTTCCACCTCGCTTCGCGA
>JAGLWJ010000413.1 GCA_023133475.1 Phycisphaerae bacterium
CCCGTTGCCCAGGCCACCCGCCGCGGCGGGTGGAACCCGCCCTACATTTGCCTGCGATGTTGACGTTGGCATAAGCACGTCCTAGAATCGGGTGGATGTATGGGGGCTTTGGGAGTGGTGTCTCAAAGCCCGCTTTTGATATCCGGCGGATGCGCGGGTGCCCCATCCCGTTTCGTTGGTCCGAAGGACCGGCGAACGGGGTGGGGGACGGATGGCCGCTCCCTTACGGTCGCGGTACTGATTGGGGGTTATGGCCGACGGCTGTGCTGGGACACTACTTTGTCATGAGTTGGCAGATCAATCTTTCCGGTCGGCGGTTGGTGTTGGCGTGGGTGGTTTCGCTGGCGGTTCACGTTGCCTTGTTCGTGTCGATGTTCTCGCTGCCGTGGTTGGCGGGCAAGGTCGCCGGTGGTGCGGAGTTGCCGGTTCCGCAAACCGAACTCGTTGACCCAACAGATACGACCCGGACCACGCTGGTGAACCCGGAACCGGACTTCGGCCGACTGGAACAGCCGGAGACCTTGCAACCGCGACTCACTCCCCGACAGATCGAGCCATCGGTTGGGGTGGGTCAGCCGCGGCAGCGAGATCTTTCACTGATCGGGCTGGGGGCTGGTGGGGGCGATTTCGGCAAGTACGGCCTGGGGGTCGGCTCGGGTGATGCGGGACCGCAGTTCTTCGGTTTGGGCGGTTCCGCTCGGGGGACTCGGCGGGTCGTCTACGTGGTGGATCGCTCGGGGTCGATGATCTCGACCTTTTCCGCAGTCCGCCGGGAATTGAAGCGTTCGGTGGGCCGATTGCGCCGGAGCATGCGCTTTCACGTGATCCTGTTCAATTCCGGCCCCCCGCTGGAAAACCCACCGAGGAAACTCATCCACGCTTCGCGCCCGGCAAAGGCGGGCCTGACGAAGTTTTTGGATACGGTTTATCCGGAAGGCAACACCGATCCGATCCCTGCCATGCGACGGGCCTTTGCGGTCAAGCCAGAGGTGATCTACTTTCTAACCGACGGGGAGTTCGACCGCCAGTTGCTGGACGAACTGCGGAAATGGAACAAGGGGAAACAGGTGCGGATATTCACCATCGCGTACGTCAGCCCAGGTGGTGCGGAACTTCTGGAGCAGATCGCTCATGAACACAACGGCCAATACAGGTTTATCTCGGAATACGATTTGTAGCCGGTGGTTGGTCAGGGTGCTGTGGGCACCTGTGGCTCTGGCCTTGTGGGCCGGTGGGCCGGTGCGTGCGGATGAGATCACCACTCACGACGCTCACTACGTCAAGATTAAGATTATTGACTTCTCCGACGGCCTGATACGCTTCCGCCGGCCTGCGGGTGATTTGTGTAACGTTTCTGTTTTGCGGGTGCGGGCGTTGTTGGTGGATACCGTAGGTGGAGTCAAGGACCTGAACGAGGCGGAGCTTTACATCGACAAGGGGCAGCCCTTTGAAGCGGTGCGGCGCTACAAGCGTGCTTTGAACAGCGCTCGTGGGTTCTGGAGGTGGCTGGTTCGCGTGCGTCTGCTTCAGGCGTGCGATCAGGCCGGCGAATTGGATGAGGCGGTGGTGCACTGGTTGGCGGTGGTGAAGCGTGATACAGCCCTGGCTGCCGAGTTGCTGCCCGGTTGTGTTCCGGCAACGCGGACGCGGGTGGTGGACCGGGCATTGTCTGATATCGAGGCAAAGCTTCCGCAGGTCACCGACGAATCGGGGCGGCGGTTGTTGGAATTGCTGCGGTACTCGATCTATCGCCGCCTGGGCGACAAAATTGCCGACGAGATGGCTTTGCGCGTGGCGCGGAGCCCGTTGGCTGGGCCGATCTCGACCGTCCCAGCCTATGGAATCTGGACCGATGCGTTACGCCGTGTCTTCGAGATGAGGCGCAATCGGCAGGTTCTGGCCCGTTTGGACGGTGCGTTGGAGCACTGCCCGGAGGGTTCCTTGCCGCGATTGCTGTTGCTCAAGGGCGAGGTGTTGTATACCACAGCCCGAGCTCGGGAGGATTACATACGTTCGGGATGGGCTTTTATGCGGGTGCCCATCCACTTCCCGGATGATCCGTCGGCAGTTCGAGGCCTGCTCTGGGCTGCCCGGGTTCACGAGAAGATAGATGCGCCCGGGAAGGCTGTTGAATTGCTCCGCGAGTGTCTGGCGGTTGAATCAGCCGACGCCGAAACGCGCACGAAGGCTGAGGCGGCGTTGCGTGGTTTGACGAGCGAGCGCGGGTGACCCAGCACGTCGGCGCGGGTGGCCCACCGGACGGGTGGCCCACCGCTTTAGCGGTGGGGGACGCGAATGCCTGACACGATTCGTGTCCCCCACGGCTAAAGCCATGGGCCACCCAGCACCCAGGCTAAAGCCATGGGGCACCCAACCATCGGCGGCAGGTTTGCAACCTGCCCTACAAGGAGGCACTGCCTTGAGACGTCTGATTCTGGTTTGTGGGTTACTCGTTGTCGGGGTGCTGATTGTTGCAGCACAGGCTTTTGGGCAGGAGGGGGCTGGCGAGCAGCCCACTAGCGTCAGCAAGGTGTTCGATCATTTTGTTGTGGCTGGCGGTCCGATCACTTGGTTCGTGCTGATCCCGCTTTCGGTTGCCACCATTGCGTTGGCCATCGAGCATTGCCTGTCCATCCGGCGGTCCATGGTGATTCCCGAGCAGTGCGTGGAACAGCTTGGCGAACTGATGGAGCAGAAGCAATATGCCAAAGCCCTGGAGTTCACCGCCGAGGACGACAGCATGTTAAGCCATGTGATCCACAGCGGGTTGTCCGAAGCCTCCAACGGGTTCGATGCGATGGAACAGGCCATGGATGATACGATCGAAGAGCGTGCCGCCCGCCTGATGCGCAAGATCGAGTACCTCAATGTGATCTGGAACGTCAGCCCGATGATCGGGCTGTTCGGCACCGTCTTCGGGATGATCAAGCTTTTTGCGTCGATTGGGAGCTTCGGTGGCAATCTGGACGCCGGCCAGATCGCCGACGATCTCTCCATTGCGCTGGTGACTACGTTTTGGGGGTTGCTGGTTGCCATCCCTGCCCTGGTGATATTCTCTCTGTTTCGCAACCGGATCGACGTGTTGACGGCTGAGTGTGCCGTGATAGCGGAGGGGCTGGTGTCGGTGTTTAAGCCGGGGACACCGCCTTCACCCGGCAAACCCAACACCGCACCGAATGCAACGTAGACCAGGGACGAGTCCAAAGTCCAAGGTCCAAAGTCCAAAGTCCCGCTGGTTTCTGACTTTGGACCTTGGACTTTGGACCAGGGACTTATTAGGCGGCGCGGTGGGTTTCGCCCACCCTACTTAAAGGGAGACAAAACGCCTCATGCTCTCTGTCAGGAAAACAAAGCTTCGCAGGCAGGCATTGATCCTCAGCATGGCGCCGATGGTGGACGTGGTTTTTTTGCTGCTGATCTTCTTTGCCCTGGTGACCCGTTTCGCCTCGGCGGAAAACGTGCAGATGGACCTGCCCAAACCGGAACACAGCGCCGCCCAAAACGTCCAACTCAAAGACCGGGTGGTTATCAACTGCCGGTTGGCGGACCCCGGCGATATCGGTGCGGGGGTGCTCTACAGTGTCGGCCCGTATCCCCCTGAATCCCTGGAGCGTATCTCTGCGCGTCTGGTAGTGGCAAAGAAGGCAGTGGAGGATCTTAAGGTGGTGATTCGTGCGGATCGGCGTCTTCCGTTTGCGGCGGTTCGGGTGGTCATGCAGGTTGTGGCGGAGAACCGGATCGAGATGATGAACCTGGTGGCTCATGTGGGCGAAGGGGAGTGAACCTTGGTGACACAAGAAGGGCACCAACTTAACGCGGCGACTCTGCAAGCTCGGGCCCGCTCACGCCGGCAGCGTCACATACGCCGGCAGCGATCGTCCGCACTGTCGGTCAATCTCACGCCGATGATCGACGTGACCTTTTTGCTGCTGATTTTCTTTCTGGTCACCACCACCTTCGAGAAGCCGGAGGGGTTGTTCGCCGCCAATCTTCCGCGTGATTCGGGATTGTCTTCGCTCGCCCTGCCGATCAGCCCGATCGTCGTCCGGCTGACCGCCGAGGGCGACGGATGCCGCATTTGCATCGACAATTTCACCCGCGTACCGGCATCTTTTGGCGACTTGGCTGACTTTCTGAAGAATGTGCAGGGCAACCCGGGTTTCGACGACCAGACGCCGGTGGTAATTATAGCTGAGGACACCCTGGCGTGGGACCATGTGGTGGGATGCTGGAACGCGGCGGTGCGGGCATCGTGCAAAAACATCGCTTTTGGGACAGAGTAACCGTATCTAGGAGAAAATGGAAAATGGAAAATGGAAAATGGAAAATGAGGGATGGGAAACATCATCGCAACGTTTAGTTGTAGGGCGGGTTCCACCCGCCTTCTCCGCCAGGTGTGTGTTGGTATCCCTATTGAAGAAGGCGGGTGGAACCCGCCCTACAGTGAGAACGTGGATGATTGGGCACAGGATGCTATCAATGATGCTTCTGGTGGGTGCGGTGGTTCGCGCCGGGCCTGAGGAGCAGCGTTTCGATGCCGCGAAGTTCCGCGCGGGGCTCCAGCAGCGCGGGCTCACCGAACTGCTGGACCTCTACCTGCACGAGGTGCCTCCAGCCGACGAGGTGGCGGCTTTGCTGCTGGAGCGCGATATCCGTCTGGCGGAGTATGCCGATCAGACACGAAACGGCGTTGAACGTCGCAAGGCATTGCTGGCATCGAATCGCCTTCTGGAGCGGCTCATCCGCGAGCACTCGGCAGACCTGCGGGCTTTCGACTGGCGCTTGCAACTAGGCCAATCGCTGCTTTATGAGGAGGCTGCACCATTTTGCACCAGCATTCTCTATCGCGGGGGCAGTGCCGAGGATCGGGCGGAGTTGGCTGACGTGATGGAACGTGCCGGGCGAGTGTTCCGAGAGTTGCGCATCGAGGTTGACCGCGAAATGGACCGGCTGGAAGAACTCCCGGCTCGCGCCTATGAGCAACTGGAGCTGGCAGGTCATATCCAGCGGATAGAGAACCTCGGGCCTCTGGCGGAGTATATGGGGCGATGGGCCAGGTTTTATCAGGCCTTGGCTAGGGTCCCGAGCGACCGGCGGCGGACGGCGGAACTTGACGAGGTGCTGGATGACTTGAAGAACCACACCGGCCTGCTGGAGAGCCCACATGCAGTGACGCACGTGCAGGCCCAGTCGCTCTTGCTGGCTGGGATGGTCAGCCGGCGGCTGGGTGACCACCTCGTCGCCATGGATTACCTCGATTCCGCCCGAACCACTGTCCACAGGCTCACCAGCACCGCGGAGCGGGAGGATTTGAAATGGGTGGAGCAGTTGGCTTTGCTGGAGACGATCCGGGCGTACAGTGACAGCCATCTGTTTCAGCGTGCCGAGCGGGCATTGCGTGAGTTTGGCGAGTATCTTGACACGGTCGCCCCGGACGATTTCGGGTTGCGGCTGGTTGCGGCGTTGGCTGAGAGCAAGGTGCGCAGGAAGCAGGCAGCGCGTGCCCGCGCCGCGGGCGACCGGCGTGCGGCGGAGCGCTTCGAGAACATGCGTTTCGAGCCGTTGATGCAGCTTGCACGTCAACGGGCCGGCTACCGCGACGAGATATACGCAACGCTGTACGATCTGATGGGCGCCTCCACCGCTCCCGCGGGCTTGCATCCTTTTGAAGGATGTGCACTGCTTGCCGGGCTGTTGAACGACACCGCCACCCTCGATACGGAAATCGCCACAGCCCGTGCGGAAGGCGACGCGGTTCTGTCATCAAGAATCGAGGGTTTGCAAAGCCGGCGGATTGCGGTGTTGGATCGTGCCATTTCGGTGGCACGGCACTTTTATGAGTCCCCGGCTCGGGTTCCACCGGGCCTGTTGCCCGAGATCGTTTACAATCTGGGGGTTGCGTATTTGCAGCGGGGTCACCGTTTTGAAGCTGCCCGGGCATTCATTGAGGTGGGCCACGATCACCGCCGTTTTCGTCATGCCCGGCTTTCCGCCGTGGCTGCGGTGCAGGTGGCTTCGCGGATGGCTCAGGACCCTTCGTTGCGGGACCGGGCGGACATCCAGAAGTTGTACCTCGATGCTCTTGAGACTTTGGCGGAGAACTTCCCGAGCAGTGATGATGCGCGGTATTGGCAGTTTTTCCTGGCTCAGTTGCTCGACGACCTGGGCCGGCACGACGAAGCCGCCAGCGCCTTCGCAGAGGTGGATTCGAGCCATGAGTACCACCTTTATGCCGGGTTCCTTCGCATTCGGGCGTTGGCGGTGGGGCTTGGCGAGTTTGCCGCCACGGAACAGGCAGACTCTGCGGAGTCGGCTCGTCGGGTGAGGCAAGTGGTGGAGGCGGCGAAGGCGTTCATTGAACAGTCCAAAGGCGTTCTACCGGAGGGCTCCGATGCCGCCGTGCTGGAGGGTTTTCAAGCGGAGGCGGAGCTTCTGGCTGCCGAGGCTTTGCTGAGTTTGGGCAAGGATCGGGCTTTCAAGGCTTTGGGTTTTTTGGAGGGTTTCGAGCAGCGTTATCCCGGTCAGCGGCACCTCCTCGGGCGGGTGCTTCGCACTCGCATTATTGCTTACGAACACCTCGGTCGGCTCGATGACGCCGAGAAGATTTTGCCGGATTACATCCGTAGCGACCCGGAACATGCCGGTGCCACGTTGCAGGCGTTGTTCGAGTCGATTCGGGAGGATATTGCCCGTCTCCAGCGGCGTGGTCGCCAGAAAGCTGCGGACAGAAAGGCGGCATCAGCCTTACTGCTGGCGCGACAGATTCACCGTTGGGCGTCCGGCGATCCGTCACGAGTCGGGCCGGAGCAGAAATACGCGATTGATGTTCAGTTGGCTCAGGCACTGCTGCAAGCACGGCGTTATGCCGAAGCCGAGCGAGCGTTTGCCGCATGTCTGGCTGCTGATGTGAAGCGAAACCCGAACGGCGGCAGCAACGATTTGCGGGCGGTCACAGGCCATGCCGAGTCGCTCTATCATCTGGGGCGACATGAAGAGGCCTTACCACTTTTCTACCGGCTTTGCCAAAGATTGCCGTCGGGCGAGGCGATGTGGTTCAGGGCGTTATTGCGTGATTTGCAATGTCGCACCCAGTTGGGGCATCCGCCCGAGGGCATTATCAAGGTGATCCGTCAGCAGAAGTTTTTACACAACGACATGGGCGGCCCGGAACTCCACCACCAATTCGACGCCCTTCTACACCGCAACGAAAACCGGATGCCCGCCGGCGCCAAGTAGAGTCGGTTGAAAACGTGATGAATTGAGAATGGAGAAAATGGAAAATGAAAAATGGGGGGAGGGGAGACATTATCGTTGGGTGCACTCCAATCCTTCT
>JAGLWJ010000414.1 GCA_023133475.1 Phycisphaerae bacterium
GGGTTCCACCTCGCTCCGCGAGGTTCCACCCACCCTACATTTGCTCGAGCACGTCAATCAGATAAGCGGCAATCTCGGTTTTGAGACCGGAGCGCGGAGAGGCCCAGCCTTCCACCCGGCTGAATACCTCCACGGTGGTTTCGTCCTCGCCAATGCCGGCTGGGTGGTTCAACACGATGAGGTCGCAGTTCTTGCGTTGCAGCTTGGCCTGGGCACGGGCGTGGGCTTCGTGAGTCTCCAGGGCGAAGCCTATCACGATCCGCGACCCTTTCATGTCTCCCAGTGTCGCACAGATATCCTCGGCGGGTTCGAGAATGACCGAGTGTGGTTGAGTGGTTTTGGGTGCCTTGCCCGCAGTGCGTGTTACCGGTCGGTAGTCGCACACCGCCGCACACATCAAGGCCGCGTCGCAGGTGTCAAAGTGCCGGCGACAGGCTTCGAGCATTTCCTGCCCGGTGACCACCGGTGCGAATTCAACCTGTGCGGGAGCGGGCAGTTCGACCGGCCCAGAGACGAGGATCACGTGATGCCCGCGTCGGGCGGCTTCGTCGGCGAGGGCGTAGCCCATTTTTCCGCTCGAAGCATTTGAGATGAAGCGGACGTCGTCGAAGTATTCGCGTGTAGGCCCTGCGGTTATGAGGATACGCACGGGTTGCTGTTCCCGGATCGGCCGGCTTTGAGAAGCTGAGTCGCGGCGGTAAGGATTTCGTCGGGTTCAGCCATCCGCCCTATGCCCACGGTTCGGCAGGCCAACCATCCTTCACCAGGCCCGACCAGATGGTAGCCGGCCTCTTTAAGCCGGGCCACGTTGGACTGCACAAAGGGGTTTTCCCACATGGCGGTGTTCATGGCCGGCGCCAGCAGCACCGGGCAGGCGACGCCGGCCAACAAGGTGCTAGCCAGGTCGTCGGCGATGCCGGCGGTGATTTTCCCGATGATGTTGGCGGTGGCTGGTGCGACGATGCACAGGTTTGCCCGCTCGGTGACGTGGATGTGCTGGGCATCGTAGTCCGCGGTAGGGCGCCACAGGCTGGTCAATACCTTGCGCCCCGAGAGAGACTGAAAGGTGGCAGGCCCCACCAGCTTGCGGGCGGATTTGGTCATAGCCACCATAACACCCGCCCCACGCTGCACCAGGCGGGAGACGACCGTACAAACCTTGTAAGCGGCAATGCCCCCGCAAACCACCACGAGCACTTCCGTGCCCGCCAGATCAGTATCCGAAGATGATTGCCCCACCGGTTCAGACTTCGTCATCGAAGTCGGTCTCCTGCGGTACGTCCTTGGGCTTGATCTTCCCTTCGAGAATCTCGCGGACGACCAGTTCCATGGGGGTCAGCCCGGTGTCGTCGACCATCGGCCTGGAACCATGCATGAGCTGCACCAGGCGGCGTTGGATCAGCGCGGTCAGCTTGAAACGCCCGCCAAGCTTATTGATGATCGTATCATCCTTCAACGCTTCGATCATGTCTTGTTACGCTCCTGTTCAACGAGGTTGATGACGTCCGTGATGGTAGTCTCGAGATCGTCATTGACCACGAAATACCTATAATATCCCGAGTCGCGGGCGAACCCGATCTCACCATCGGCAACCGCCAGGCGCTTGCGGAGCTGCTCGGCGGACTCGGTGTTTCTGCCCTCGAGCCGCGCCTTGAGCGACTCCATGGTCGGTGGAAGCACAAAAATGCGGACCGAATCGGGCACCCGCCGGGCTACCTGCACTCCACCCTGCACGTCGATTTCCATGATAACGTCGCACCCGCTGCCTAAAGCCTGACGGGCCGGTTCCGCGGGGGTGCCGTACCAGTGCGAGAGGTATTGAGCAGCCTCAAGAAAAGCGTCATCCGCCCGCATCCGCTCGAATTCCTCGGGTGAGACAAATGTGTAATTTTGGCCCTGAACCTCGTTCCCCCTCGGTGGGCGGGTGGTGGCTGACACACTCCACACTGCATTGGGGAGGCGTTCGAGCAAGGCGTTGCAGATCGACGTCTTGCCCGTGCCCGATGGGCCGCTGATTACCACGAGTTTGCCCGGTCTGGTGTCTGTCCCCATTGGTGGTGACCGCCCTATTCGACGTTTTGGACCTGTTCCTTCAGGCGGTCGATCAGCCCCTTGATCTCCACCACCTGACGCGCGATCTGAGCATCGTTGCTTTTGCTTCCGATGGTATTGGCTTCGCGTAACATTTCCTGGGCGAGGAAGTCCAGTTTTCGCCCGGTGTTTTCGCGGCTGTGGCACAGTTGGCAAAACTGGTCCAGGTGGGAGGTGAGCCGGGTGATCTCTTCACTGATGTCGCAACGTTCGGCGTAGATGGCTATTTCACGAGCCAGGGCGTCCTGGTCCAGTTCGATTTTAGCTTCGCCCTCGTTCAAAAGCATCTGCACCCGGGTCTGCAAGCGTTGGTGATAATCCTGCACAATCTCCGGTGCCCGCTCGCTGATGCCCGCTAGATATTCGCGAGTGCGGGCACAATGAGCCAGCAGGTCCTCGCACAACGCCGCCCCCTCCACCCGCCGCATCTCCACCAGCTTGCCCAATGCCTCCTCGATCAGGCTACAGACGACCTTCCAGTACTTGTTGCGCACCTCCTCATCGATGATGGGAGCCTGACAAACCCCGGGCATCGCCGCCACCGAACCTAAATCCAGTGTGGCATGCACTGTTTCCGGAAGCGTCACCCGGCAAATCTGGTTGACGTAATCCTGTAGTGCCCCGGGATTGATCTTGTACTCCGTGGCGGTGTCGTTGCGGACCCGCAACACGCAGCTAACACTACCACGCCCCATCCGGGCGCGCAACAACTTCTCCGCCTCACTCTCAAAGAACTGCAAGTGCTCCGGCAGCTTGATCAGTGCCTTGAAGTACCGGTTGTTCACGCTACGGATTTCCAGCGAGTAGGAGACACCATCGACGTTGATCTGTGAGTCCCCGTACCCGGTCATTGAGAGTATCATGGTTTATGATGTCTCGCCGGTTTCGCTCTTGGTTGTCTCGCCTTCCTCCTCGCCGACGGTTGCCTCCGGCTTCGTTTCCGAAGCAGCCGAGGGAGCTACGTCCACCGGTGTTGCCGCTTTTGGGGTGAGCGTGGTGGTTTCGGCTTGAGGTTTGGGTTTGCCCGTTTCCGTTTCTGTTTCTGTTTCTGTTTCTGTTTCCGGAGCGGGTGTCTGGGGCGGAGGCGAGACCTTGGCGGCGCGGGTGGATTCGTATCCCTCGGGGAGGAAAACGTAATTGCCGAATATGTTGAACAGCAGGAAGATCGCAGTCAGCGCCACTGTGATGCCGGTGAAAACGTCCCCGGTCTTGGCGCCGAACGCGCTTCCTCCGCCCCCTCCGCCGCCAAAGGCGCCGGATAAGCCCCCGCCACGCCCTCGCTGGATCAGGATGATCAGAATCAGCAATATGCAGCTCAGCAAGGTGAGAAAGAGCATAACCCCTTGTCCCGTGGAAATCTTGCAAAGCATGAGCCCTTGTCCCACAATCATCTTGGAAAGTCCTCTGAAAGTTCCATGTACACGTCCTGCCGGACGCTATCAAAATCAAGCCCTGTATTCTACACCGAATCGGCAGCGGCGCCCACAATGGCAAGAAAACTTTCTGCCTTGAGGCAGGCACCGCCGACCAAAGCCCCATCGACGTCCGGGCAGATCATCAGACTGGCGGCGTTGTCCGGCTTGACGCTGCCCCCGTAGAGGATGCGCAGGTTGCCCGCCGCGTTTGGGCCCCAGATGCCGGTAGTCTTGGCCCGCAGGAAGGCGTGGACCGCCTGAGCCTGCTCGGGGGTGGCGTTGCGGCCGGTGCCGATCGCCCACACCGGTTCGTAGGCCAGAATCATCCGTGCGGGTTTCACGTCGCCGTCCAGCACTTCGTTGAGTTGCCGCTCGACAACCGCCTCGGTTTGCCCGCCCTCGCGCTCTTCGAGGGTCTCGCCCAGGCAGTAGATCACGTCCAAGCCGGCATTCAGGGCGGCGTGGACTTTGCGATGCAGCAGGTCGCCGGTTTCCCCAAACACGTGTCGTCGTTCGGAGTGCCCGATAATGGCATGGCTGCAACCGGCGGCTTTGAGCATCACCGGGGATATTTCCCCTGTAAAGGCTCCCTGGTTTTCGCAATAGACGTTTTGGCCCCCCACCTTGATTTCCGTATCGGCGACCTCCCCGACCACGACCTGGATAGCCGTAAATGGCGGAGCCACAAGCACTTCCACCTTGCCATGGGAAGACAGGCCGGCCCGGATAGCGCGAACCAGGGCGAGTCCTTCCTCCTGCGTTTTATGCATCTTCCAGTTACCTGCCACCATGGGTTTTCTCATGGGTTTAGTCCTCACGCTGCCTGATGAAACGAAAAACTGCTCCGCCGAAACACACGGATGCAAACCACGCCCCTCCGGCAGACAAGATTATGGTAACCTCGCCTCGCCTTGACAGCAAAGGTGCACGCCAATCGAGAATTGAGAATTGAGAATTGAGAAGTGCGGTGATCGTAACCGCGCCGGTGTGTTTAGCGGCTCCCCAACGGGGAGCGTGAAGCATGAAGCGTGAGGAACTGAGAAAACGGCGTATCACCATTGTAGGGCGGGTTTCACCCGCCGTTGTG
>JAGLWJ010000415.1 GCA_023133475.1 Phycisphaerae bacterium
TGTAGACCGAAAAAATCAGCCGCACTACAGAGCATGGCCACACCCGGCCTAGCGCAACGGAACGACGTGGGCTTGACGTTTCGGTTGGGACATGTCAGGATACCCAGGTGTAGCGCCACTAGCTCAATTGGATAGAGCATCGGTCTACGGAACCGAAGGTTTCAGGTTCGAATCCTGAGTGGCGTAATCCCGATGCATATGTAGTGTTAGGGGATAACGGGAAACAGCAAAATGCTGTCAAGTGCCCGCCCCGCATATCCCGATGGCATGTTTTCAACCTGCCCTGCGCCGCTGCTTGCGATCATGCTGGGGTTGGGGTTTGCGATGCACTCGACATGGCTTGGCAACAGGATAAAATAGGGGTTGTGCCTCTGTTGAATTGGCAAATGGTGATATTTCGGGAGAGGTGAATTGTCGAAGTTGAGAATCGAAGGGCCGGTTGAGTTGCGAGGCGAGGTCTCTGTTCGAGGGGCCAAAAACGCCGCACTCCCGATCCTGGTTGCCGCCGCAGCAGGAACTGAGCCGATAATCCTGGATAATGTTCCCACGGACTTGAACGACATCGGGGCAGAACTGGCTGCACTGGAGCATATCGGCTGCCGGACCAACGTTTCCGACGGACGGGTTGAAGTCGATCCCACCAACATAACCACCACATCTCTGCCTGGTGAGGTTGCGGGACGTTTTCGGTCTTCACTCCTCTTCCTTGGTCTGCTGGCAGGCAGATGCGGACATGCCAGGATATCGCTGCCCGGGGGGTGCGATCTGGGCGACCGGAAGTTCGACCTGCACCTGGAGGGGCTGCGGCGGCTCGGCGCCGAGGTATGTTATGAGGGCGACACGATCGAGGTTACCGCCGACCGCCTGGTGGGGACAGATATCGATTTCTATCTGCCCACCACCAGCGGCACGGAAACCGTTTTGCTGGCCGGCTGCTTCGCCGAAGGCCGAACGCGCATTTTCAACGCCAACACCAGACCGGAGATCGTCGACATGGCCGCCTGCCTGAACGCCATGGGGGCCAACATCTCCGTACGGAACAGGGTGGTTGAGATCGAAGGAAACCGGAAGCTAACCGGTTGTCGGCACCGCATCATCGAGGGCTGGGACGAAGCCCTAACCTACATCATCGCAGCCGGTATGACCCACGGGGAAATCTGCGTCAAAGACCTATCCTTGAAACACATTTGCAACGACGTGGCCTACCTGAGGCAGGCTGGGCTTGACATCTTCGAGTGGGGTGGGAACGTTTATGTCACCGCGAAGGGGAAGGAGTTGCGATCCTTCGACCTGTTCACCGCCCCCTACCCCGGGGTGAATTCCGACATGCAGCCGCTCTTTGCCGCTTTCGCCAGCCAGTGCAAGGGCGAAAGCTCGGTTACAGACCAGCGGTTCACCGAAAGATTTCAATACACCACAGAACTCCAAAAACTGGGCATGCCCATCCAGGCATACGGAAACTGCGCAGTGATCCAGGGGCCGGCCAATCTCAAAGGCGCCTCTGTTCGGGCGTTGGACCTGCGTTGCGGAGCTGCTCTGATCCTCAGTGCCCTGACGGCTGAGGGAACCACGGTGATCGACAACTGCTACCAGATCGGGCGTGGGTACGAGTATTTCGTTTCGCGATTCAGGAGCCTTGGCGCGGAGATCGAGGAACTGGACAGCTAGCATTGCTGCACGGTTTTTGGGATGTGCCCACTAATGCCCGATTATGACAGGTTCCTGGACTTTTTGGCCACCGAAGACATAGGCGATGTGCGTCGCGACGAGCCGCTACGGGAGCATAGCACCCTCCGCATAGGTGGCCCAGCCGCCCTGTTCGTGGAACCGCGCTGTAGAGAACACCTCTGTCTGGTGCTGCGGCACACTGCAAACGCGAAGATTCCGGCCCTGGTGATCGGCGACGGGTCCAACCTGCTGTTTGACGATGCAGGGTTTCGCGGGGTGGTAATAAGAATCGGCAGGCATCTGTCGGCGGTTACCATCGAGGGGACGTACATCCGGGCTGAGGCGGGCGTGTGGGTCCCTCGGTTTGCGCGGGCCGTTGGCAGAGCAGGCTTGGCTGGACTGGAGCACGTCGTGGGCATACCGGGCACGCTGGGTGGTCTGATTGTCATGAACGGCGGCAGTCAGCGCAACAACGTGGGGGAGGTGGTTCGACGGGTCTGGGCCGTCGATGCGCAGGGGCGGCCCCATAACCTCTC
>JAGLWJ010000416.1 GCA_023133475.1 Phycisphaerae bacterium
CGGGCAGGTGTGCATGTCAGTAAGTCGTGCAGCCGGAGGCATGGTTCATGCGTCCTTTACAAAACCACTATAAGATCAAATCGCCCTGTGCCCGGGCATATCGGTCCCGGTCGTCACGCTGCTCCTCGGTCAGAGCTTCCAGGAACAACTCCCTGGCTCGATATCCACGGGTCTTCTGGAAGCAAACCAATTCCTGGTCACCCTTCATGTCGATACGATTCATCGTGGCAGTCAGCGCCGTCACCGCCGCCTCGTCGCCCAACTCCCAGCCCTCTCGCATCAGGCCGAACCCCGCGTGCTCGTCCCAGGCGAAGGGGCTTGCGTCGCTATTGAAACACAGGTACGCCGCCGCCCACCGTTCGAGCCGTTCCGCGTCATCGGTAATCTGCACGATGGCATCCTTGCGAGCTTTGGCGGACAGCACCCACGGCAGCAACCGAGCGTTGCACCCCATCAACATGCCGAGCTTCTCTTCCGGGCCTTTACGCTGACAATCCTGCAGTGCCTTACTCAATCGGTCGCGGAGCTTGGTCACCGGCGTGCCCGCCGGCAGACTGAAAAACGTCTCCACCAGGGTCTCGAAATCCTCCTGAGCCACCGGCGCTTCCACCAGCCGCTGGTATTCGCTGACGGCTGCCTTCTGCTGATCAGGCCTACCGAACTCGCAGATCGCCATGATCAGATAACAGGATTTCTGCAAGTCGTCATCCGTGGATTCATTGCCGGTCAGCATGCTCTGAAGTTTGCCGACTTGCCCTTCCGGGGCGTAGAATCGGGCCACCCGCATCGCCCGTTCGGTCGGCCCGGCGCTGTTCTTCTCCCCGAAACGATCGCGGATAAATGTCGCCGCCTGCGGTCGCTCCAGATCGGTCGGGAAGGTAAGCGTCATGTCCTCGTCGGGGTATACATACTCCCGCAGAAAGGCGTCAGCCTGCTCATCGGTGTAGTTGCCGCATCGGGGCATGATGTTGCCTCCTTAGAAATCGCGACTCTGTCGTTTCGGTCCCGCTACCATTCCGTTGCGACCTCGCGCCGCGCCGAGGGGCCGGCGAGCGCGGGGGCGGACGTAAACCCACTGCATCGTGATACCGCAGTCCCCTGTGGCGTCCCGTCCTTCATCGTGACGACTGCACTCTCCACCTCCGTTTCCACGATACCGACTATCTTCTTTATCTTGTATTTGCCGCCGTCTGCCTTCCAAACCATGCAGGGAATCTCGAGCGGCGCATCCATGATCCGCCGCCGGCCCGTCACCTCCGCCGCATCTCCGTGGGCCTCTCCCCCTGTCACCATGAGCGGGTCTCTGCGGTCGGGGGCGGCAGGGGGATTGACCTCGCCGGCGTCGGTGAGGACAATGTGCCCGCAGTTCATGATCACGTGCCCAACCTCGTGCGCGAAGGTGTAGCGAGTATCGTGCGGGGACTCTTTCATTCGCTCGGACGCAACGAAAATGCAAACGCCCAAGTCTATCCAGACGGGCAATCCCATCCCGAAAGTGGTGCTGGTGTAGACCGTTGTGCCAACATGGTATGTCTCGGTCTTGAACGCTGGGATAAGGAGCGCGTCAAGTAAATGAGGATCGCTTCTACAGTACAGTCGCAGGAGCCGCATTTCCAAGCCATTATACTTCGAGGGGACGTTTTTCAGCATGTCGCTCGTGATCTGACAGACCTGAGCGGGGAGACGCGAGTCATCCGAAGTCGCCGAGGTGATGGTGGCTGGTTTGCGACACTCGGAATCCGTGAAAACCAGGATGGAACGCGCCCGCTGAGCTTCCGGCACCGGCGACCCACCGGACTCCGGCTCCACCAGCACCTTGGTATGCAAGCTCGGGTCCGAGCCCGTGGCGTTTTGCTCGATCTTGGTGCACAGGCTGGCAGCCACCTGCTTCGCCGACTGGTCCTTGGTTGGGTTCAACTTGACATCGTTCGTCTGCCCCGTGATCTTGACGGTGATCGTCGATTTTGTGGTCCCCGTCACCACCCCGCTCGCGAGTGGGGTAGTCCCGGTTCTCTTCCCGACCCGCACAATATTCTTGAGCGGCGGCGGATACTTGGTGACCTCTTTAATCACCGGGCGAATGTGGGCCTGGGCGTACACCCGGCGAACCTGACCGTAGATTGTCCGCCGCACGGCTTCGTAGTCACAAGCGTCATCGAAAATGTTGACTGCAAAGACCACCTCTTTGTTCAGCTCGCCCACTTCCGCGATCGCTTCGGCGCGACATTTCTTGGCCTTGCACATCTTCGGCGTATACCGCGCCCGGACCTTCTGCTCGAGAATCTCGGTATAGCGCCGCTCATCGGCCGTAAGAGCCGTTTCGTCGTAATAGTCCCCGACATACAGGGTCTGCTCCGTGGCAGCGTCTTTGTCCTTCTTGTGGGTCACCAGCCGCATGTACTTGGAGCGGTAGAAGCTGGGGCACCCCTCCACTTTTTTGCACTTGACCTCCAGCTTGCGATCGGCATTGGCGGGGATTTTGAATCCAGGCTCCGGCTGGACATCGGGCGCCGAAACCTTATCCAGGGCTTTTTTATCTCGGACGATGTATTTCTTGCTGTCCTCGGTCTCGCGCTTGTACAACGGCTGGAGAACCTGCAATGTGACGGTTACCTCGGCGTCACCGTCCTTATAGGCACGATTGTCGTAGACCTCGATCCGAAAGTGGTCCGGATCGGCGTGCGTCGACAGCTCCTTGGGATGCATGGGGCCCATTCCAACCATCCCGTGCTCGGTGTAGAAATCCTCCGATATGCCCCTGCCGTTGTAGCCAGCTTTATTGGTCACGTAGTTGCTGATCCCCACACGGGTGAGACCGTTGTGCCGGTTCTTTTCCAGCCTCGTCGTACCCTGGCCCGCGAACTTCACAAACGGCGGGGGGAAGTTGTCCACCTTGGCCTTGAGTTCGTCCTCGTTCGGGGTCTGCTCCTGCTTCTCTGTCTTGGGGGGAATCACCACCGGATCACCGTCTTCCAGGACCGCCTTGTCGGTCAGGTGCGTATTGACCTCGCGCACCTGTGGTGAGCACTCGGGGAAGTTCTTCACGGCGATTTCGCACAAGTACTGGCCGGCTTTGGCATGCTCCAGCGTCGCGCCCTCCGGGAGAGGGTCTGGAATGATCGGCGTGCCGTCCGTGTTGAGTTTCAGAGGATCCATGGATTCACTCCCCCTTCGACTTTCGGTTCCGTTGTCATAGCATTCAGGCCTCCTCGGGTCAGGTGCGCTTCCAGGCGGACATGTCCATGTTGGGGTACGTGATGTCGCAGTTGCCCGGGCTGATCCCCGTCACGTGGGCACGCCCGTTGGCGTCCAGCGAGCCTTCTTTGACCTTGCCTTTCGAGTCGACCACGCGATACTTCTCGCCCGGGATCGGGTCCCCGTCTTCATCCACCAACAAGAGATCGACGTAAGTGGTTTCCTCTTGCTCTCGTTCCTCGGGCTCCTCGAACTCATGGCCGGCGATGTCGACTTCGATCTCACCCGGCGCGAGTTCCTCGCCACCGTCGTATCGGGTGTCGGTGCCGTGTTCGACGGTATCGGCGTCGCCCGGTGGTTCCGGCACCACCGGCGCGGTGGCCATCGCCGTCACCGGGCCAACCGGCGGGCCAGAACCGCTGTTGATGTTCACCAGCGGGCCGCCAACGATGAAAATCGCAGCCGGGGTCAACACGATGCTGCTGCCACCGCACTTCAACTCGATACCAGTCGAAGCCTCCAGCTTGATGCTCATCGCCTTGCAGGCGTAGGTCATCGTGACTTCATGCTTGTGGTTGGAGCCGAACTTCTCCACCACGTCACCGCCAACGTCGAACGAAGCCGTCCCGGTGATCTTCTCCGAAACCTTCCCGGAGACCTTCAGCGTTTTGTCACGCCCGATCTCGACGTTGTAGTCCTCCTCGTCCACCTTCAGATGATAGTTCTTCTGGACCTTCTCGAAGCGGTTGTTCCCCACCGTCAGATGGCGGTCGTTTTCGATGTTCTCCACCCGGTCGTTCTCGAAGCGGATGTGCAGGTCTTTCTTGCCGTAGATGAGCATCTGCTCGGAGTCTTTGAGGTCTTCGAAGCGGAGTTCGTGCGAGCCGCCACCTTCCTTTGAACTGCGGGTTTTGATGACGCTCTTGGTCTTTTCGTCCGGAAGGGCGTATGGCGGCATGTGGTCGGCATTGTAGACTCGCCCGGTGATGATCGGCTTATCCGGGTCGCCTTCGAGGAAATCGACGATGACCTCCTGCCCGATGCGCGGGATGAACATGATGCCATACTGCCCACCGGCTGACCCTTGACTCACGCGAATCCAGCACGAAGAGTTCTCGTCGAACTTGCCTTCGCGGTCCCAGTTGAACTGGACCTTAACCCTGCCATACTCGTCGGTGTAAATCTCTTCGCCCGATGGCCCGACCACCCGTGCGGTTTGCGTCCCGCGCATCACCGGCCAGGGGGTCGCCCGCGGCGGCCTATAGCTCGTCGCTGCCGGGATACACTCGAAGCGACACTCGTAGACCGGGGCATCGTGCTCCACCACGTCCAACTGGGCGATGTCTTCGAGCAGGTTCGGGATCGCCATGGCTTCGAGCGGGTTGGCACCGGACGCACCGGCTGCACTTCCGACGTCTCTGGACACCTGCCCCGCATGGTACAGCCATTGGGTCAGCGAACGGCGGGCGGTGGGGTCTCCGGCTTTGAATCGCCCGGAAATCTGCAACAACGCCTCCGCCAGGTCGCGGATCGACTGATTCTCATGGCTGCGGGCCATGATGATCGCCTGCCGCAACCGCACGTCCAACATCCCACCATACGCCTGCTCGGTGGTCGTAGTCCGGGTGGTGGCCTGTTTGCCTCGATGTGTCACCGAGGTGACCATGTACGAACCGTCAAGCTCGGAGGGGTGATCGCCCAGCTCGAACGTCCGCCCCGGCGTCAGGCGGGGGCTGTTGCTCTGCCCGGAGCCAAGAATCCGGCTGGTTTCAAACTCCTCAGCCCGCAACGTAGCCAACTCCTGACCAGGGCTCTGCTCGATGTATTCGCCCGGATAATCGGAGAACTCCAATCCCGCATCGCGCCCGCAGTCGCTGGAGGTCTGCAAGCTCAGCTTGGGGTTCTCGAAGTTGTAGTCGTTGAGCACCACCGCTCCCGGGCGGATCATCTGCCCAAGCCGGAACCGATACACGTGCTCGTCCTGCACATTCAGCCCGGTGGGCGGGCAGTACCGTAAGCCAGGCTCACCTTCGATGGGCGAGTAGGACGATGCAGGCCCGTCATCGAGCACCAGCACATGCCCTTCCTGGTTCTGCTCGAAGTACCACCGGATACCCTCTTCCTCCATCAGCCGGCAGACGAAGTGGTAGTCGGTCTCGCGGTATTGCACGCAATACTCGCGCGGCGGCTGATACGACCGTGTCAGCAGGTCCACCCGGAACCGGTCGCTGGCGATTCCCGCCTTGATGAGCACGTCCGAGACAATGTCCGGAATCATCTGGTTCTGGAAGATGCGTGAGTTGTACCGGTGGGTCAGCAGCCACAGGCTGGGGACCAGTTCTGCCCGGTAGTACCCCAACGCCGCCGTCTCGTCGGTCATCTCGAAGCGGCTGATGAGCCCGTGGAACCAGCGTTCGCCAAATGGGGTGTTGACGCTCAGGACCGCCGGTTTGCCGACCATGTCGTCGAAGGTGACTTGGCCCAGGCTGGAGACGAGTTCGATCTCGAAGCGGTATAGCTGGCACACCCCCTCGGTGCCCCTGAAGCGGCTCACCAGGAAGTCGTCCACCGTCCCACCGGCGATCTGGAAAGCCAGTTGTGCCTGGCTAAGGTCCACACGCTTGGTTGTGGACTTAGGCCCTTCGCCCTTGTCGGCGGCCCGGGTTTTTTGAGACTCCCCGCCGGCCCGTCCCTGTGCCGGCGTAGCCTGCGTGGCTTCCCCGCCACCGGGCGTCTTCGGCGCGTCATCGCCAGCCCTCTGTTGGGCCTGCTCGCCACCGGGTGCCTTCGGTGCGTTATCGCCAGCCCTCTGTTGAGCCGGGCCAGGGTCGGAACGGGCGGCTTCACCCGTCGAAGACTCGGCTGGGCCGGGGGCGGAACTGCCGGCTTCACCTGCCGGAGACTCGGCTGGGCCAGTGGAGGGACCAGCAGCACCCACTTGTTGTTCGGCCTGAGCGGGCCCGGGTCCGGGGTCAGGACTGCCGGTACTGCCCGACGCTTGAGCTTGGGTCGGGTCGGAGCCGGAACTACCGGAACTACCCGCCGGAGATTGGGATGGGTCGCCTATATTTTCTGGCATGCCTACCTCCCCGACATCATTCTGTCGAGATATGGTAATGTCATCTCACTAATCTCGGGTCCAATGCCAACGGCATGAACCGATCTTCGTCCCTTGTTGCCTCGGGAACACGAATCACGTCAAGTATTCGCGTCCCCCACCGCTAAAGGGGCTGTCGATTTAGTCTGTAGCGTCGCCCCT
>JAGLWJ010000417.1 GCA_023133475.1 Phycisphaerae bacterium
GGAGGAGGCGACGGAATATAGCCCAGGGCGAAGCACAGCGAGCCCTGGGTAGGTTGTCTCTCCCGTCTAAAAGCCCCCGAAGGGGGCGACGGATTGCCAAGCTCACCGCGGATTCCGTCGCCCCCTCCGGGGGCTGAGAATGCGTCATCGTGTTCATGAACACGTGCCCCTGGGTTCACTGCGTTGGGTGGCCCTTGACCATGTTCGGCGCCGCACGCTTTCGCACAGCGTATACCTGGCCGTCGCTGACGATCGCGGGGCCACGCCGAATTAGGGTGCAATTAGTTTAGGCGGCGGGTGCGGTGGGTTGCGCTTCGCTCCGCGAAGCTCCACCCACCCTACCGCCACTCGAGCGGGGCGTCGCGGAGGATGCCGTCGCAGATCACATCCATGGCAGGGTTGCAACCGGGGGCGAGGCTTGCCAACGATTCTATGTTGATTCGCGTGACGTCCCAGTCCAACTCATCAAAACAGTCCAGCGGGATACTCTGTCTGAAAAAAGCATGGTAAGCATAGCGGCGGGCCAACTCCCGATCGACGGGCAACTCCATCCGCCCCGAGGTGATGGCGCCGAGCAGGCCGACGTAGTCATCGCCGGCGGTTACGTCCCTGGCGATACCTTTGCCCAGATGCGCACCACCGCCCATCAGCAGGCAGGGCTTGCCCAACGCCGCCGCCTCCACCACAACCGTCGAGGTGTAAATCAGGCCCACGTCCATCAAGTCGATTATTGCATGGGCCAGAATGTCGGATTCCGGCAGGATCAGGTGCACGTTCGCCGGCAGCCGCCCGAACCGTTCAGCCAATAAACGATCCACCCGGTCGATCGACGGCCGCTTGGCCCATGCTTCCTGCGGGTGAGTCTTGATAATCAAGTGGTGCTCGGGGTGTCGGCTGAAGAACTCGACGGTCTCGAAGATCCAGTCCGCCGGTTTGGCGTAAGAGGCTTTGGACATGAGGATGTAGGCATCGAACCCGATGTTGGTGAACATGCCGAAGACCAGACCGGTGCGTTGCCGTGGAAGCCCGATCTTGTGGGCAACTTCACTGGAGAGGGTTTGCGAATGGTTCCAGGGTGCGTCGTAGACTACGTATGGCTTCTTCGCCCGCCGGCACAGGTATTCGTCGAGTGAGCCCTGTTGCTCGGGCGTCAGCGGCACGTTGCGCCAACGCTGCCAACATGCGATCGGCTCGGTGCGCCCTGGTGCAGGGTCGCAGAAGAAACATAATCGGTGCCCCCGCAACCCGTCCAGAAAGAAATCGACCGGAATGCCCTTCAACTCGGCAACCGCCCGCATCACGCCCCAGTCCACATACACACCATCGGTCATGTAAACCTTTTCGATGCGCAATTCGTCCAACGCCCGTTCCGTGATGCAGCGAAGGTACAAGGCTGAGCGGAGATAATCGCGGGCTTTGGTGGCGGCTTGGGGGGCGGTCAACTCGATGTCGCCCCGCTGAAAGAAGCGGCGCACCGAGAGTCGGACCATAGGCCCAAGGTGCACGTCACGCCAGACAAACTCGCCGATGTCCTCAAGGGGCACCTCGCGAGCAATGGCATCACACTGAGCCCGCTCAGAATCGGACAGAAACTCGCTGTACCAGCGGTAGGGTAGCTGCATGGCTTCGGCAAACGGGGCGGAGTTGACATGGCACCAGCGGGTGCAGGCACTCTCGTGATGGTCGGCGATCTTGGCTACACACCCGGGCAGCACCTGGTCGCACTGGAGAAACGTCACCTCCGCCCCGCGCATCCGCAGGCTGTGAGCCATGAAGCCCATCGTGGCAAACATGGTCTCACCGCCGAGGGCTGCGGCTGCCAGGATGCGGCGATACTTCAAACCCGACAGCGGCGTCACCGGGGGCAGATCGGCACAGATAGGCCTAACCGTGTCCGCAAAAACGCTGCCCTTGAGGGCGGTGAGCGTGGCAGTGCTGGTGCTCATCAGGGAACTCTCCTTTTGCTAGCCTCCGGAGGAGGCGACGGAAT